>JANQLI010000175.1 GCA_028280675.1 Alphaproteobacteria bacterium | reverse complement strand
AAAGCAATAAACGCACATTGACTCAGTCAGATAGTGAAACCGCACTCAAGCATTCCCCGTAAAGGTGTTTCCGCGAACGTGTCTCAATACTGAAGTGATAAAGAGTCTGACATGTCTTCGAGTTTTATGACGGCACGGTCCAGGTCCGTCCCTTTGCCATATAGGCGTTCAGGTCGCCGGGCCCTTTAGACTCACGAATGCCCTGTACTTGTTCCGTGACACTGGCTTCGAACACGGGGACATTTTCTTCGGCATAAATCACACCCAATACCATCGGGAAGTCTGGACGTTGCAGACCGATCAACATCTGCGCAAGCACCTTATTGGTTTCATCATGTACAAGAATGTCATCAGCAGTGACGCCATCTTCGCCGATGGTCACGGCTTCAAGGTCAAGCGTGCCCGGCTTGAGGCGCAAACCTTTATTGCCCTCTTTGCCATAGAGCAACGGTTTGCCGTGTTCAGCCAGCAATTGGTTATCCGGCGCCGCCTTTTTATCGGTGAAGCCTTCAAAGATGCCATCCGCATACACGATACAGTTTTGGAAAATTTCGACAAAGGACGTGCCGCTATGGGCATGAGCGCGCTTAAAGATGTCCGGCATATGCTTTTGCGCCGTATCAACTGTGCGGGCGATGAACGTCGCCCCAGCACCAAGGGCATAGGCACAGGGGACCAAGGCACGATCCACCGACCCATAAGGCGTCGATGGAGATCGTGTACCGACTTGCGAGGTGGGCGAGTATTGCCCTTTGGTCAGGCCATAAATCTCATTATTAAAGAGCAGAATATTCAGGCCCACATTGCGCCGTAAGGCGTGCATGAGATGATTACCGCCAATGGAGAGGCTATCGCCATCGCCAGTGATAACCCACACATCCAATTCCGGATTGGCCAGCTTCACCCCTGTCGCCACAGCCGGTGCGCGGCCGTGAATCGTGTGAAAGCCATAGGTGTTCATGTAATAAGGAAAACGCGACGAACAGCCAATGCCCGACACAAAGACCGTATTCTCACGGGTCACGCCCATATCCGGCATGGTGCGTTGCAGGCATTTCAAAATGGCATAGTCACCACATCCAGGGCACCAGCGCACTTCTTGATTGGTGGCAAAATCTTTGGCCGTCAGTTTTTGTGCTTCGACATTCATCGCTAATGGCCTTTGTATTCTTCTGCATTGATCCCGAGTTGATCATGGATCGCCCCGAGGATTTCCGAAATTTTAAACGGTTGCCCTGACACTTTATGGAACGGGGTCGCCCGCAGCAGATAATGATCACGCAACACGGTGATCAACTGCCCCATATTCATTTCCGGGACAAGCACACGGTCAAACCCTGCGAGGAGATCGCCGAGATTCTCCGGGAGCGGATTAATATGCCGCAAATGAATATGGCTGACATTGTGCCCTTCGGCATTGGCGATGCGCACCGCGCGGGCTATTGGGCCATAGGTCGAGCCCCACCCGACGACAGCCAGGCGGCCTTTGTTTGGGCCAATGTCCACTATTTGTTGCGGGATGTCTTGAGCGATGCCATCCACTTTGGCACGCCGCACCTCTGTCATCTTTTGATGGTTTTCGGGATCGTAAGAGATATGTCCCGTGTCATAAGACTTCTCAATGCCGCCAATGCGATGCTCAAGTCCCTTTGTGCCGAGCTTCGCCCATTGCCGCGCCAATGTTTTGGGATCGCGCTCGAACGGATTAAACGGCTCTTCTTCATCGCGGGGCTTATCCAATAATCGGTGCGGGATGGGATCGTATGACGTGACATCGGGCAATTTCCAAGGTTCCGATGCGTTCATAATGTATCCATCGGTGAGCAACATCACCGGCGTCATGTATTTCAGCGCGAGGCGCACCGCCTCAATGGCGGCGTCAAAGCAATCTCCCGGTGAACGTGTCGCCACCACAGGTATCGGCGCATCGCCATTACGTCCATAAATGGCCTGATACAAATCCGATTGTTCGGTTTTGGTGGGAAGCCCGGTTGACGGGCCGCCACGTTGCGCATTGACAATCACCATGGGCAGTTCGGCAGAAATCGCCAGACCAATGGTTTCCCCTTTCAGAGCAATGCCGGGACCGGAACTTGATGTGACGCCCAGTGACCCCGCAAAAGATGTGCCCAAAGCCGCGCAGGCTGCAGCAATTTCATCTTCTGCTTGGAAGGTCAGTACGCCAAACTCTTTCATTTGTGAAAGCTGGTGCAAGAGGGGCGATGCCGGTGTGATGGGATATGAGCTGAAGATCATTTGCAAGTCAGACAATTGGCTGCCTGCAACCAAGCCCCAGGCAAGCGCTTGCGCGCCATTCACCGTGCGATAGGTTCCTGGTTCCGCCGCCATGGTGCCGACGTGATATTGTTTAGCGTCACCGCTTTCTTCCGCCGCTTCACCATAAACATGCCCTGCATTAAGCGCGGCAATATTCGCTTTACAGACAATCTCGTTGCTGGCGAATTTTTGCTCAAGCCACGTGATGATTGGCGCGCGGTCTTGCCCAAAGGTCCACACCGTCAAACCAAGAGCCCACATATTCTTACAACGATGCGCCTCTTTATTGCCGAGGCCTAAGTCTTTGACCGCCTCCAACGTTAATTTGGTAATATCGACCGCCATGACTTTGTAGTCATCCAGAGTGCCGTCTTCGAGCGGATTACTGTCAAGCTCCGCCTTCTTGAGATTACGATCAATAAAGGTGTCTTTATCTAAGATGACCAAACCGCCCTCGCGCAACAAAGGCAGGTTCGTTTTCAGGGCTGCTGGGTTCAGAGCCACCAAAACATCAGGCTCATCACCAGATGTAAAAATCGTGCGTGCGCCAAACTTCACCTGATAGGCGGACACGCCGAAGGTTGTGCCTGCGGGCGCGCGAATCTCGGCTGGAAAATCGGGGAATGTCGCAATCCCACTGCCGCCGATCGCCGTGGCCGTTGTAAATTGCGACCCAAGCAATTGGATGCCATCACCGGAATCGCCCGCGAAACGCACGACAACGGCATCCAGATCATCTTCAGGTAATAAAGCTTTGGCGTCCACCAGGGGTGACTCCTACTCATCAAACAGTGGTAAATCCGTGGCCATCCTCAGAGGGCGGCGGGCACACTATCGTGATTCCGCAAGTGTTTTGCAATTCAGGATATCTCATGACCAATCCAGGTGCACTAAAGACCGTACACCCCTTAACATGGCCTTAAGCCCTTATTTTCTGTAGGTGTTTTGGCGCGCCGTTTCTGCTATAGCGGCTGTAAGGCGTTAACCTTCTGTGACAATGGAGCGCAGCGCCTCTTGGAACATGGCCATGTGTTCAACGGTCCCAACACTGACACGGCAGTGCGTTTCAAATCCTTGCACACCACGGAACATAATATTCCGCTCGCGCATTTTCGCACTCATCTCACCTGCAGGCATGCCTGCATCAAAGAACACGAAATTTGTGTGCGAGGGCGCATACGCCAATCCCACTTCACCACACACATCCATGACCATTTGCCGCCCTGTGATGATGCGCTCCTTGCTGAAGGCCTGGAACGCTGTATCTGCATAACTTGCGATCGCGGCACGCAGGCCCAGCGTGTTTGGCATCGCCATGGCCAGCTTACTCATCGATTGAACCACAGGCGCAGGCGCCATCCCCCATCCAATGCGCAGGCCCGCCATGCCGTGCAATTTTGAGAAGGTGCGCGTAATCAGCACATTGGCGTCCGCCTGCACAAGATCAATCATTGAGTTGCCAACCGGATCGTCGGTCAACTCAATATAAGCTTCATCAATCATAATCAGCGTTTGCGGCGCGTATTGTTTGCAAAAGGCGCGCAAATCATCCGCAGGCAACAAGGTTCCTGTCGGATTATTCGGATTACAAATATAGACAAGACCAATGTCATCGGTGATCGCATCTGCTAAAGCATCAAGATCGTGCACATAGTTAGCATCAAGCGCAACACGCACAATTTCGGCGCCAGCTTGCTCCGCATATGGTTGCAACATTTCAAAGGTCGGTGTGGCTGCGAGAATTTTTTTGCCGTCCAATGCGGTGCGCAACCCTGCCATACGTAAAATCTCACCAGATCCCGCGCCTAAGAAAACCTGTGACTTATCGACATTCTCACCCGCCGCAATTTGCGCTTTTAGCTCTATCGCCGCCCGCATGGCATAACGATGCGCTTCATCGAAGGCCTGAAACATGGCGTCGCGCGCTTTGGGAGACGGGCCGTAGGGGTTTTCATTAGCGATGAGGCGCGCAGGGCCGGGCAGATCCTGGCGCGGCGGAACGGCACACGTGTCAGCAAATGCAGATGAGGAGAGAAGAGAGGGCGCTCCAGCGAGTGTGAATGCACCTAGAGCATGTCTACGTGTCAGTGTCATGTTGCGCCTCCTGCAGCAGTGGTTTCTCTCAATGTCATCTTTGGACGTTTTCCGCAGATGACAATCGCCATCATGCCTTACACCTTCCGTGTACGCATGTCGGCGACGGAAATATCCGGATACCAATTTTCGTTTGCCTTAAAACCGAGCTGTTCGATGATTGCGTCGATCACAAAAGGACGCCCTTCACGGGTGACGTCGCCTGCCCGTTTTAATGCCGCCTGAAATTGCTCTGGCGTTTCTGCCAATTGCCCTTCAATGGAAAACGCATTAGAGATACCAACAAAGTCCACAATAGGATCGCCAAGATAAGTTGACATATCGCGCCATAGGTCTTTTTTCTCACGGTTATTCGCGAGCGGTGAGTTTTGATAAATCCGGTGCCGTTCATTGTCATATGAACGGTTGTTAAACAGCAAGATCGTGACAGGGATGTCATACCGCGAGGCTGTCCACAGAATTTCCAGTTGCCCAAACAACATCGCCCCATCACCGAGGCAAGCCACCACTTGCTTGTTTGGCAACCCCATCTTCACGCCAAGAGCGGCGCCGACACACCATCCCAAAGCAAAGCCTGTGGTTTGCCCGATCAGGCGTTTTTTGCCAGGGCTAAAGTCGAGCCATTCATATGGAATGCGGTAATCAAGCTCAGACACAATGATGGCGTCCTCTTCAAGCGCTTGCTCCATCTCGAAGGAGACGCGCTCCCATGACAGCGGACTGTTGTTCCACCCTGCTTTAGCTTTGTCGTCACGCTTGGTAATCCGCTCAGCATGCACTTTTTGCCGCTCTTCCATGCGCGGCGCACGAATGGCATTGAGACGCTCTTTGGTCACCATGCTTTCTATGGAGTCATGCAGCGCGGTAATAGTTTCTTTCATGCCCGCCGCGATCGGCACATCCGTGGGATAGATGTTGGCAATCTTTTCAAACTCCACACGGGCATGAATGACTTTTGTTGTTTCTTTTGCTGGCGCAGAGAAAATCGAGGGGTCGGGCATATGCGATCCCAAATTCAGGAACGTATCCATGCGCAACGCTTCGCGCGGCGTGCCCAATGCATAAAAATCAGCAAAGAGCGGGTGATTAAACGGAAAATCACCATAGACGCTGAATCCTTGCGCGACGGGAATGCCAAGAAGCTCGGCCAAAGCCACCAATTCATCCGTCGCCCCAGCGCGCGTCACTTCTGACCCGACCATCATCATCGGCCGCTCGGCCTCAATCAGCATGCGAGCCGCATCGTCAATCAATGCGGGATCGGGATAAAGG
>JANQLI010000142.1 GCA_028280675.1 Alphaproteobacteria bacterium | reverse complement strand
TTATAAGCGCGCAGAGCACTGGGTCGTTGTGCGTGGCACTGCGGAAGTCACTGTGGGTGAAGATGTGACGCTTTTGAAAGAAAACGAATCCGTTTTCATCCCGGTGGAAACGAAGCATCGCCTTGCAAATCCAGGTGTTGAGCCGTTGAGCATTATTGAGGTGCAGACGGGGACTTATCTTGGTGAGGACGATATTGTCCGTTTCGAAGACGATTACCAACGTCATAAAGATCAACAAGCCACAGGAACGTGTGAGTAGGAGTAAGTAGTAGATGAGTATCTTAGTCACAGGGGGGGCCGGATATATCGGCAGCCACGTCGTGCATATGCTCTGCGATGCCGGTGAAGATGTGGTTGTGATTGATAATCTGGTGACGGGATTTCAATCCGCTTTGCCAGAAGCAGCGGCCTTCTATCAAGGCAATGTTGGGGATGCACTATTGCTTCGGCGTATCTTTAAACGCCATGCCATTGAGGCGGTCATGCATTTTGCGGGTTCGACGGTTGTTCCGGAATCTGTCGCCAATCCGATGAAATATTACCAGAACAACACAGCAAATTCGGCTGTGTTAATCGCGGAATGCATTAAAGCCAAGGTGAAGCGATTCATCTTTTCATCCACCGCGGCTGTCTATGGCAGTTCCGATGGCACGCCAATCGATGAAAATATCCCGTTGGATCCTCTCTCTCCCTATGCCTCTTCAAAACTGATGACAGAGGAGATGCTGCGCGATGCTGCCGAAAGTTCGCCATTGAATTACGTCGTGCTGCGCTATTTCAATGTCGCAGGCGCCGACTCACAAGGACGGACCGGACAATCTTCTGCCAACGCCACACATCTTATCAAAGTAGCGTGTCAAACCGCGCTTGGTGAACGATCTCACTTGGACATATATGGAGATGACTATCCGACAGAGGATGGCACATGTATCCGCGATTACATCCATGTGACTGATTTGGCGGATGCGCATATCCTCGCCCTCAAGCACCTTCAAACCACGGACACATCTTTGACGCTCAATTGCGGTTATGGGCACGGGGTCTCGGTGAAAGAGGTGATTGATGTCGTTAATGAGGTCTGCGGACGGCCTCTTCCCGTGCAGATTGCCGGTCGCCGGCCCGGAGATCCCAGCGCCATCGTAGCTGACAGCACTGCTCTGAAGGACATTCTCGACTGGCAACCGCAATATGACGATTTGCACGTGATCGTCTCCTCTGCTATGGGGTGGGAAAAGCAATGCCTGCAAAAGAAAGCCGGATAAGGAAACCGAGATTGAATGACGGTTTTAGTGACAGGAGCAGCCGGTTTTATCGGCGCTCATCTCTGTGAAGCTCTTCTTGCCCAAGGGCATGAGGTGATTGGGGTCGATTCTCTGAATGATTATTACGACCCAGCCTTAAAGCATCACCGTCTTGAAAATCTGACTCCCCATCCCGGATTTACGTTTCATCATTTGGACATTTGCGACCTCGCCAGTTTGCAAGACGCTGTATCCGGCGTGTCTCTCGGTCATGTTGTGCATCTCGCAGCGCAAGCGGGCGTGAGGTATTCGATCCAAAATCCCCATGCCTATGTGCAGGCGAATTTGGTGGGGCATGTCAATGTGCTGGAACTTTGCCGTCATATCGATGGCCTACAGCATCTTATTTGCGCCTCTTCAAGTTCTGTGTACGGAGGGAATCGCAAGATTCCTTTCTCAGAAGAGGATAGGGTGGACCATCCGGTTTCGCTTTATGCGGCAACCAAAAAGGCGGATGAGCTGTTATCTTATTCCTATGCGCATCTCTTCGACTTGCCGCAAACGATGCTGCGTTTCTTTACGGTCTATGGGCCGAAAGGACGGCCGGACATGGCTTATTGGTCGTTCACGGAGAACATCCTCAAAGGCGAGCCTATCCGCGTGTTCAATCATGGTGATATGCGGCGTGATTTTACCTATATCGATGACGTGGTGGATGGCATGATACGCATGATCGCGAAAGGGCCCATTCCCCCAATCGACGGTGATAAACCCTGCCGGGTCTATAATATCGGCAATAATCAGCCGCAGCCCTTGCTGCATATGATCGAGGTCTTGGAAGAAGCCCTTCAGAAGCCTGCCGAGAAGATCTTTGAGCCGATGCAGCTTGGCGATGTGAAAGAGACATACGCGGATATTTCCGCTATACAGCGAGATTATGGATTTGAGCCAAGCACGCCGATTGAGGAAGGGCTTCCGAAATTCGTGTCTTGGTATCGGGACTATCACAAGATCTAACAGGAACGCTCGTAGGCATGTCATCTTCTTCATACGACATTGCAGCTTTTCTTCAGACCGAATGTGAAGAGCATGCCGCGCTTCTCAGCGATGTTCAGAAGGCCTGTGTGCCAGATTTTCCGCATATCGTGTCTGCCTGCGCCGATTGCGTGCGTCAGGGCGGTAAACTTTTATTCTTTGGGAACGGCGGAAGCGCAGCGGATGCGCAGCATCTCGCGACCGAACTCAGTGTCCGCTATAAAAAAGACCGCGCCCCTATTGCAGCCATATCGCTAGCGACCGATACCTCGACATTAACGGCTGCAGGCAATGATCTTGGTTTCGATCAAATTTTTGCCCGGCAGGTCGAGGCGATAGGCCGAAAAGGGGATGTGGCGATTGGCATATCCACATCTGGCCGCAGCCCGAATGTGGTCAAAGCCCTTGAGCAGGCCAATAGGATGGAATTAACAACGATTGCTTTGACAGGCGGCGATGGCGGTTCTGTGAAAGAGGTCAGTGAACATTGTGTGATCGTCCCATCCACTGTCACAGCGCGCATTCAAGAAATGCATATCCTCTTAGGTCATATGCTGTGCGCAGCTCTCGAAAAAGAGCTTGGCTTGGTTGAAGGTGATCCGTCATGAGCGATTATCATCAACTCTCATCTTATGTCTCACAGTTTCCGAAGGTCAGAGTGCTGTGCGTTGGCGATATCATGGTGGATCGTTATGTCTATGGGAAGGTGGACCGCATCTCCGCAGAAGGACCCATTCCTGTGATGGCGTATGAAAGTGAAAGCGTGATGCTTGGTGCTGTCGGGAATGTCGCGCGGAACGTGGTTGCCCTTGGCGGGCAAGCAACCGTGATTGCGATCGTTGGCGATGACGACGGCGGCAACGAGGTTGTCAGACTCATCGCGGAAGAAGAAAAATTAGGCGCTGATTTGGTGACAGTGCCTGGACGGCGGACCACTTTAAAAACCCGTTATGTGGCCCGTGGGCAGCAATTGCTCCGCGCTGATCGGGAAGATACCGGCCCGCTGAATGAAAGCGCCATTGACCAATTGATCCAAGCCTATCAAGACGCTCTTAGTGAGTGCGATGTGGTGGTGTTTTCCGATTATGCCAAAGGCTGCCTCAGTGATGACCTTTTAAAGGCAGGCATTGAAGCTGCAAAGAGGGCGGGTATCCCAACCATCGTTGACCCAAAAAGTAAAGACTTTACACGCTATAACGGCGTGAGTGTGATTAAACCAAACAGCAAAGAATTATCTTTAGCCACAGGGATGGTGACAAAGGGCGCCGCTGCGGCTGTCGCAGCGGCGGAAAAAACGCTTCATGAGACATCCATCGGCGCCGTTCTTGTCACACGCTCGGAAGAAGGGATGAGCCTTGTTGAGCGAGATCAACCAGCCTTTCACAGTCAAGAAAAAAGCACAGAAGTTTTCGATGTTTCAGGGGCAGGCGATACGGCTTTGGCGTCTCTCGCCTTGAGCATGGGTGCTGGCGCATCCCTTCCCGAGGCCACGCAATTGGCGAATAAAACCTGCAACATCGTCATTGGTAAAATGGGCACAGCCGTGGTCTACGCCAGCGAGCTTCTCGATCAATTACAACATGCCGAATTTGATAGCGTGGAAGCAAAAATCCATCCTCTTGAGGTCATTCAAGATCACGTGGCCAAATGGAAAGCCAATGGGGAAACCATAGGATTTACCAATGGCTGTTTTGACCTGATCCATGCTGGGCATGTCTCCTTACTTGGTCAGGCAAAAGAGCAATGTGACCGCTTGATTGTCGGATTGAACACCGATGCTTCGGTGAAACGCCTCAAAGGGGAAACGCGGCCTATCAATCATGAAACCGCGCGCGCCATTGTTCTTGCATCCGTTGGGGCCGTTGATGGCGTTGTTCTGTTCGATGAAGATACGCCTTTAAGCCTGATTGAAACATTGCGGCCAGATGTTCTGATTAAAGGAGCCGATTACAAGGAAGAAGACGTTGTTGGCGGCGATATTGTAAAATCTTATGGCGGCCGCGTTTATCTTGCAGGCCTTGCTCCAGAGTTGAGCACAACGAATACCATCAAGAAGATCAATGAGGGATAATCTTGTGAGCGCGAAACGTCCAACCATACTTGTGACAGGCGGTGCGGGTTTTATCGGCTCAAACATTGTTGCGGCCCATGCCAAGGACGCTGATGTCATCGTGAGTGATTGGCTTGGTCAAGATGAACGCTGGCGAAATCTCGCCAAACATGACATTGCCGATCATGTGTTCCCAGAAGACCTGCCAGACTTTCTCAAGGGCAATGCACATAGCATTGATACGATCATTCATATGGGCGCTATTTCCGCGACAACGGAAACCAATGTCGATGCCATTATGCGCAATAATTTTCATCTCTCGCGTGACTTATGGCATTGGTGCGCGCAAGAGGGCAAACGTCTCATCTATGCTTCATCGGCCGCGACTTATGGCGATGGCGGTGAGGGCTTCGATGACGGCGAAAGCCAGGTTGAGCTTGAGAAACTCAAACCCTTAAATGCCTATGGTTGGAGCAAACATGTGTTTGACCGCTTTGTTGCGCTTACTTTGGCGCAAGGCGGCCCGGCACCGGCGCAATGGGCTGGTCTGAAATTTTTTAATGTGTATGGCCCGAATGAATATCATAAGGGCTCAATGAAGAGTGTGATCGCACATGTTTTCCCGAAAGCCGCGGCAGGTGAAAGCGTGACGTTATTTAAGTCCCATCACCCCAATTATGAAGATGGCGGACAGCTCCGTGATTTTGTCTATGTCGATGATTGTGTCCGCGTTGTGCAATGGCTGGCAAAAAATCCCAATGTGAGCGGGCTTTATAATCTAGGCACGGGTCAAGCTCGCAGCTTTGCCGACCTCGCCCGCGCTGTCTTCGCTGCGCTCAACCGGCAGCCAAGCATCACTTATGTCGATACGCCTCTTGAGATTCGCGATAAGTATCAATACTTCACGCAGGCCAATATGACGAAGCTTGTGCAGGCGGGTTTTGCGGAGACCTTCACCTCCTTGGAAGAAGGCGTGGCTGATTATGTTCAGAATTATCTTTGGACAGATGACCCTTACCGCTAAAGTATTTTAAGCGTTGACGGGAGACCGTCCAATGCTGTGATAGATGAAGCCAGCCTCACCAGCCACTTCAGGGCTGTAGATATTCCGTAAATCAATCAGCAAGGGTTTGCTTAAGAGCTCTTTCGCACGGCGTAAATCGAGCGCCCGGAATTCATTCCATTCTGTCAAAATCACAAGAGCGTCAGCCGCTTCCATGGTGGAATATGAATCTTCGCAATAGGTGATATTTGGCAGATCGCCTTTGGCTTCGTCCATGCCTTCAGGATCAAAGGCGCGGACCGTCGCGCCGTTGCGTTCCAACACTGGAATAATGCTCAAGCTGGGGCTATCGCGCATGTCATCGGTATTGGGTTTAAAGGTCAGCCCCAACACGGCAATGGTTTTGCCATCAACAGACCCGCCGCAGGCTTGAATGATCTTGTCCGCCATCTTCAGTTTACGATCTTCGTTGATCTGCACCACGGCTTCGACGATACGCGTTGGCGCATCATGTTCAGCCGCAGTACGTGTGAGGGCCAGCGTGTCTTTAGGGAAACATGACCCGCCATAGCCTGGCCCTGCATGTAAGAATTTGCGGCCAATACGGCCATCCAGCCCAATCCCCTTGCTGACATCTTGCACGTTGGCGCCCACTTTTTCACACAGGTCCGCCATTTCATTGATAAAGGTGATCTTGGTGGCCAAGAAGGCATTGCCAGCATATTTGATCAGCTCGGATGTTTGACGCTCAGTAAAAAGGATAGGCGTTTCACTGAGATAGAGCGGGCGGTAAAGCTCCCGCATCACTTGGCGGGCGCGCTCATCATCGGTGCCCACAACAACCCGGTCAGGGCGTTTGAAATCGTCAATCGCCGCCCCTTCGCGGAGAAATTCGGGATTTGAGGCGACAGCAAAATCCGCATCTGGGCGGCGCTCTTTAATGATGCGCTCCACTTCCGCACCGGTTCCGACAGGCACAGTGGATTTGGTGACCACAACCGTATAGCCGTTCAATGAATCAGCGATCTCTTCAGCGGCGGCGTACACATAGGATAGATCAGCAAAGCCATCCCCGCGGCGGCTTGGGGTGCCCACGGCAATAAACACCGCATCGGATCGCGCAACAGCGGATGGTAAATCTGTGGTGAAGGTCAGGCGACCGGCTTTGACATTATCGTCCACCAAAGTGTCCAAACCAGGCTCAAAGATCGGCATCTTGCCGTCTTTTAACATGGCGATTTTAGACTCATCTTTGTCAACGCAGATGACGTCATGGCCAAAATCCGAAAAACAGGCGCCAGACACAAGTCCCACATACCCAGTGCCAATCATTGATACGCGCATTTTGTTACCTCAATACCTTCATATTCGCTATGAACGCCGCCGTTCATATGCCTCTATTCCTATTTTACTTAGAGATCTTTAAGGAATTCCTTAAGATCAGCCGCGAGTTCATCGCGCTGCAGCGCAAAAGCCATATTGGCTTTCAAAAACCCTAGCGCATGACCGCAATCATGCCGCTCCCCGTCAAAGCGATAGCCGTGGAAGGGGTGGCTTCCGATCATTTTCGCCATGGCGTCTGTCAGTTGAATCTCGTTGCCCGCGCCGCGTTCCTTTTTCGATAAATGACCGAAGACTTCGGGCTGAAGAATGTAGCGCCCGGTAATGCTTAAATTCGATGGCGCGTCGGATGGGTCGGGCTTTTCAACCAAGCCCGTGACTTCAACCTTGCGGCCATCATCTTTAGCGATGGCCAGAATGCCATAGCGATTGGTCTGATCTTTGGGTACGTCCATTGTCGCCAAAACATTCCCGCCCACTTGGGCATATACGCCCATCATCTGTTTCAGGCAGGGCGTGTCTGAAAGAACCAATTCATCAGGAAGCAAGACGGCAAAAGGTTCATTGCCGACGATGTGACGCGCGCACCATACCGCATGCCCTAAGCCGAGCGGCGCTTGCTGTCGTGTATAGATGACATGCCCGGCATCGGGGAGCCAAGCGTGTAGGTCTTCGAGCTGCTGTACCTTGTCACGCTTTGATAAGGTGTCTTCGAGCTCATAAGCCATATCGAAATGGTCTTCGAGGCTCGACTTTCCGCGCCCAGTGACGAAGATAAATTCTTCGATACCGGCAGCCTTTGCCTCTTCCACGACATATTGAATAAGCGGACGATCCACGATCGTCAGCATTTCTTTTGGCATCGCCTTTGTGGCGGGGAGGAAGCGGGTGCCGAGACCGGCAACGGGGAATACTGCTTTGCGGACGGTGTCCATATTGATTATTCAGCCTTTAATGTCTTGACCAAGGCGCGCATTCACGAGGACGTGTTGGTGCATCGGTGTGTGTCTGCCATGTCATGTTGCCTAAGGCAAGTGAACATTATGAAACGATTGCGCCTGTGCCAGAATGGTGCGAAAACCAGAAATTCCACAGATTCAATTCGAATAATTAATATAAAACAGTAGCTTAGATAATTTTCCCTTTATAGAGGTTTAGCACTGTTCATATGTCAGCAAACCCTTTGCACAGACCTTGCCAGGTTTATGGAGACGGCTCTGATTAGAACTAGCCTCTCCCCAAGGGCGCGATTACACTAAGACCCAGTATGTGCGTTGAGGGGTAAAGGGTCGTTCATGTTGCGTAAACGGCGGAGATATCGCCAGGGGGGCGCGTCCACCCATCAGGTGCGTTCATCTGAGAGCGCCCAAGAGACTGCATCGTCAGTCACGCCTAAGTCCCGAACATGGCGCGAGGCGATCCACGATTTCATGGCGCGCTTTGCTCTGATGACCGGCCATAAGGAAATGCCGATCTTAGAGGAAGAGATTCCACCAGAACCTCCGGCGCCAGATGCGACATGGCCGCATCACAAAATCACATTTTCAACGAAGATGAAGCTGCGGGAAATGACAGGGATTGCGGTGCGCAACGGAATCCTCAATATCCTCACCCTGACACTCTATCGTTTCTGGGCGCGGACCCGCGTCCGTCACTATCTGTGGAGCCGGATCAAGGTTCTTGATGATTCGGTTGAATATACCGGCACGTCATTGGAACTCTTTCTCGGGTTTGTGGTCATCCTTTTGATCCTGGTGATCCCGCTTGTCGGCGCATCACTATGGATGCGTTTATTTGTCGAGCCCGATAGCCCGTTCACCATTCCTTACGGGATTGCAGTTTATCTAGGGTTTGCGTTTCTCTATGGGGCTGCCAAATACCGCACCCATCGTTATCGCCTCAGCCGCACCTTATGGCGCGGCGTAAGAATGGGGCTCAAGGGGTCGTGGATTTCTTATGCTATCCGTACTTTATTGTTCATCTATCTGACCTTTGCCACATTGCTTTGGGCCTATCCCTTGCAGCGTTTTGTCTTAATGCGCCAGATTATGAGCAGCACGACCATTGGGGATCGGCGTTTTCATTTCGACGGCGATCCAACCGAGCTCTATACCTCTTATGCTGTTGCATGGTTTATGTCTCTCATTGGATTAATCATTGGAGGCATTATGGGATTGCGCTTTGTGACCGACGTTTTGGGCAATTCGTCTGCCTTCCAATGGACTGCATTCGATGCGTCCATCTTGAATTTAAGCACCGATGAATTTGCTTTTATCCTCGTATCCACATTGGTGTTTTATGCAATCGCCGGGATTGTGTTATCGATCACAATGGCGTGTTACAGGGCCAAAGAATTACGTTATTTTGCGGAATGTACACGGCTGGATGGATTGCGGTTTACTTTTCGCGCAGGCGGATGGTCAGTGATGTATCTCAATCTGATCAATACACTGATTCTGATTTTTACATTTGGCTTTGGATTGCCAATCACACAGATGCGCACCTTTCGCTATTGGTTCACCCGCATCCGTGCGGAAGGGGAAATCGATCTTGATGGGATTGCGCAAAGCGATGCCCCTTATCCGTGGGCGGGTGAGGGGCTTGCTGAATTCTTTGACATCGGGGCGGTGTAAAGATGAAATATTCAGCAACATATTTCGATGGCAAAACAACACGGCCGTGGGATGTGCGCATTGATATAGGCCGCCGCGGCATCACTATCTATACAAAAAACAAAACACACCTCGCCAGTTGGCCTTATCGCATGTTGGCGCGCGTTGAGCCCATTGGACGAAAATTTCCCGTGCACCTCCGTAACCGCTTAGATCTCAATGCGCGGCTGACGGTGACCGACGACAAAGCCATTGATGCGATCCG
>JANQLI010000141.1 GCA_028280675.1 Alphaproteobacteria bacterium | reverse complement strand
CCAATGGTGCCACCACGAGCCTGGATATTCGATGGCGCCCGCCCACCAGTCTGCAAGGCTGTCAGTTTCTCTGTCATTGAGCCAATATTGATATTTGTGTGCGTCGGGAGGGTTAATCACGCCAGCGATGTGTCCGGACCCAGCAACCATAAAGGTGACATGCTCATCTCCAGAAAAGAGTTTCCGTGTGCGCCAAATCGAACGATATGGCGCGATATGATCTTCACGGCTTGACTGCAGGAAGATAGGTGTTTTCACCTTACTCATATTCAGCAAGACGCCATCCAGCTCAAGCTCGCCTTTAGACAATTTGTTCTCAAGATAGAAGGTGCGGAGATAAAAGAGATGCAGCGTTTTCGGCATCCGCGTTGAGTCTGAGTTCCAGAACAAAAGGTCAAAGCGGATCGGATCTTTGCCAAGAAGATAGTTGTTAATCACAAAGGACCAAATGAGGTCATTCGAGCGCAGCATGTTAAAGGTCTGCGCCATGTCAGATGCATCGAGCACCCCATGGGCTTGAGTCATACGGCTTTCAAGGCTTTTGAGCTGCTCTTCATCAATAAAGACCTTGAGATCGCCAGCTTCTTCGAAATCAAGTTGGGCGGTGAAAAATGTGGCTGATTTGATGCGGTCATCCCCTTTCTCAGCCATATAGGCGAGGGCGCACCCTAACAGAGTGCCGCCAATACAATAACCGATTGTGTTGACTTCGCGCTCCCCTGTCGCTTGCTCGATCGCGTCCAGAGTTTCGAAAATGCCTTCCTGCATATAATCAACAAAAGTTTTGTCTGCGAGTTCTGGACCAGGATTGACCCATGAAACGACGAATACCGTGTAACCTTGATTGACAGTCCAGCGGATAAAGGAATTATCGTCTCGCAGGTCGAGAATATAATACTTATTGATCCACGGCGGGAAGATGACCAACGGCGTGCGATGGACCTCTTCGGTTGATGGGCTAAATTGCAAAAGCTGCAGGATGTCATTTTGATAAACCACTTTGCCTGGGGCCGTGGCGACATTGCGGCCAACTTCGAAGAAATCCGAATCTGTTTGACTAATGGCAAGCTTACCATGGCCCCGTTCTAAATCCTCAAGAAGGTGCTCTAAGCCTTTGACAAGATTAAGTCCTTTTGATTCGAGAGTTGCGCGGAGCACTTCCGGGTTTGTGGCGATAAAGTTCGTCGGCGCAAAGGCATCGGTGATTTGCCGGGTGTAGAAGGTCACTTTTTCCTGGGTTTTCTTATCGAGCCCTTCAACATCATCGACCATATTTTCAAGCCAGCGCGCCGTCAGCAGATAGGATTGCTTGATCAGGTCAAAAGCCTGGTTATCGCTCCATTCGTCATCTCGGAAGCGTTTATCCCCTCTCTTTGGGGATATGATCGGATCAATACGCTCGCCCATAGACCGGCGCGCAAAATTTTGCCAGAGACTGAAATGATCCTGCCAAAGTCTGTTTTGCGCTTTGATGATGTGTTCAGGGTGCAGAGCCATTTGGGTCATTAACTCGCCAAAGGCTTTTGTCACGTTGAGCGGATCATCAAGGCTGTTTTGCATAGGTTGTAGGGGATCAGGATTTTGCATGTATTCCTGAGCAATCTTGCGGCTGATCTTTGAGGCTTTAATCAGGTTCTCGGTAAACTCATCCCCATGGGTGTAATCATGGGGAATGTGTGAGGCTTCAGTGCTGCTTTTGACAGTTTTCTTTTTCGCCGCCTTTTTCTTCGCCGTTTTCTTGGCGGTGGTTTTCCGCTTGGTGCTGGCGGTGTGTGTGTTTGTGACGTCTTTTGCGGGATTTTTAGGAGGGGATGATTTTTCAGGAGCACTCATAGTTGGATGACAACCTCATATGGCATGATGGAATGTATAATTTACCATAAAATTCAAAGAGAAAGGGAGATATTTTAAGTGTTTTCCTCAAGCAGATATAGTCTTATCTGTAGATTGCCGCTAGTGATCTTACCTACTCGTATCAAGTTCTTCAGGCGCCAAACTCTTCATTTTACTGGCAAATATGCCGCATTTCCGTGTATATAATAGCGATGCTATAAAGCCTATATGCAATTGCTATCAGGAATATGACACCGCAGAGTGTCGAGGGGGCACGTAAAGTATGAGCCAGCGTTGGAGATTGATTGCTGCAAAGTTTGGCCGCAGCCTCGCTGTGGCGGCCCTGCTTGCATTAGGTTTGAGTGCCTGTTCCAGCATGTCGGAACGCGGGCCGACGGCATTTATCGATTCAGATCCTCAATATGATGATAGCGGCGATTTCCCAACTTTCGGCGCAATGGCAACGGAAACCCCTCGAAAGCCAAATTTGCGTGAACGTGACGAAATCGCGAAATCCCTTGTCCCTGACTATCAAAGTGCGCGTTACACCAGCGAAGTTTTGCGCGGCGATATGGATATGTCGGCGCTGCCTCCGACCGACACAGTGGTTGTTGCGACCTATAAACCAAAACATGCCATAGCTGAACCTCAACGAATAGCTACTGTTGAGGATGGGCAGTTGCGTGTACCGACGCCGCCGTCTTTTGAAGAAGAAACTGATAGTGTTGCGATCGGCGGTCCCTATCTCGCAAGTGAGTCAGACGCAATTGACGCGGTGCTTGCAGAAAGCGATTTTGAGGACGGGCGTGTTTCGGTGAGCTTCCAGGAATCCAGCGATGGTTCGTATGCCGTGGATGTGTCTGAATTACGTCAAGAAGTTTACGCACAGAAACTCGCGCAGTCCTCACCAGCGAGGGCGCGTATTGAAGTGCCAGTATCATTTGCAAAATCCTCGGCTCCACCCTTGCCAAGCCGGGTTGCGCGTTTGCTTGAAGAGTCGGCCAGTCCTGAGAATGATGAGCAAGTCTTCTGGGATCAGGGGATGAGGCAATCCGCTGGGCATTTGTTACCGGTGATGAAGCCAGAGAGATTAATGGCGGCGCGTATCGAAGCCATCGCGATCCGCGAGAAACCGCAGCCCGTTTTTCAGCCTGAAAGCCGCGATATAGCGCGGGAGACGTCACCGCCCGATCCAGTCAGCTTGCAGTAGCAACACTTTTCCCGAAAAACCGCGAAAATTCGCAAATTCTTGCATTTGAACAGTTGGTTCTGATCGCGAGACCCTATATAACGCGCTCACCTCGTCAGGTCATTACGGCAGGGCGCAGGGCTTCGGTCATCAGTCAAACAGGCTCAATGGAACAATGCGCGCGGATTTTCATAGGATTCAGAGGCTTCCTCCTTACATCTTTGAAGAGGTAAACCGGCTGAAAGCGGCGGCTCGCGCGCGCGGAGAAGACATTATCGATTTCGGGATGGGCAATCCTGATCTGCCGACGCCTGAGCACATCACGGAAAAACTGATTGAGACGGCCCAAAAACCGCGCACCAACCGGTATTCGGCATCTAAAGGCGTGCCGGGATTGCGCAAGGCCATTGCCGGTTATTATGACCGCCGTTTTGGTGTTGGGCTTAATCGGGATACAGAAGTCGTCGCAACGCTTGGGTCAAAAGAAGGGTTTGCCAATTTGGCGCAAGCCATCACCGCACCGGGTGATGCGGTGATGGTGCCGAACCCTTCATATCCAATTCATGCTTACGGATTCATTATCGCTGGCGCTGTGATCCAACATTTACCTGCGTTAGACCCTGAAGAGTTTCTGTCGCACATGGTGCAAACGGCGAAACAAAGTGCGCCTGCGCCAACAACAATTGTCGTGAACTATCCATCAAATCCAACGGCGACCGTTGTCGATCTCGCATTTTATAAAGAGCTTATCAAATTTGCCGAACGTTACGACTTAATAGTTGTGTCTGACTTGGCGTATTCCGAAGTGTATTTCGACGATTCCGAACCTCCTGCGTCAATGTTGCAAGTGCCCGGAGCGATGAAACGGGTGGTGGAATTTGGATCGCTGAGTAAGACATATTCTATGCCTGGGTGGCGTATGGGTTTTGCGGTCGGTAACCCAGAGCTCATCGCGGCGTTAACGCGCGTGAAATCCTATCTTGATTACGGAGCCTATACACCTATCCAAGTTGCCGCTAGCGCGGCGTTAAATGGCCCACAGGATTGCGTCGATGAGATGCGCAGTATTTATCAAGCGCGGCGTGATTGTCTTGTGGAATCGATGGGACTTGCTGGATGGGATATTCCAGCGCCTCCCGCAACGATGTTTGCGTGGGCTCCTGTGCCGGAACAATATCAACACATTGGGTCACTCGAATTTTCCAAACTCATGGTCGAGCATGCAGGCGTTGCTGTCTCACCCGGTGTGGGCTTTGGGGAATACGGTGAAGGCTATGTGCGATTAGCGCTTGTGGAAAACGAGCAGCGCATTCGTCAAGCAGCACGCAGTGTGCGTAAGTTTATTAGCAGCGTCGATGAGGTCATCAAGGAATGAGCGCAAGTGAGAGCAAAACAGAGTTGCGTTTAGGTCTTGCTGGTCTTGGAACAGTGGGCTCTGGTGTTGTGAAGATGATCCAAGACACCCAAGATCTTTTGCAAGAGCGCACAGGATCCGTGATCTCTGTTGTTGCAGCGACTGCGCGCGATAAAAAGAAAGACCGTGGATTTTCCATGGATGGGATGACCTGGCATGAGAGTGCGGTGGATGTCGCAACCGATCCAAATGTTAATGTGTTTGTTGAGCTGATCGGCGGTTCAGACGGTCCTGCACTCGATTCCGTTCGTGCGGCGCTGATGAATGGCAAACATGTGGTCACGGCGAATAAAGCTTTAATCGCTTTGCATGGCAGTGAGTTTGCGCAATTGGCAGATGATCATAACGTTGCATTAAATTATGAAGCCTCGGTCGCAGGCGGCATCCCGATTATTAAATCATTACGCGAAGGTCTGGTGATCAATCAGGTCAAGCGAATCTTTGGCATTCTCAATGGCACCTGTAATTATATTCTCAGTGTTATGGAAGAAACGGGACGCGCCTTTGATGACGTCTTAAAGGACGCGCAAGATTTAGGGTATGCGGAAGCAGACCCAAGTTTCGATATTGGCGGGATCGATGCGGCCCATAAGCTTGCCATACTTACAAGCCTTGCCTATGGCTGTGAGGTTGATTTTGACAGTATCTACATTGAGGGTATTGAGACGATTTCGGCCCATGACATCGCGATGGCGAAAGAACTTGGCTATCGCATAAAACTTCTTGGGATTGCAGAAAAATCAGATGCCGGGATTTCTCAGCGGGTGCATCCTTGTTTTGTAAAGCTCGACCGGCCGATTGCAAATGTCAGCGATGTGACAAATGCTGTTGTCGTGGATACGGATTATCTTGGACGCCTTGTGTTAGAGGGTCCGGGCGCCGGGCAATTTCCTACAGCTTCGGCGGTGATTGCCGATATTGCTGATATTGCGCGCGGGGTCACGCAGCCCGTTTTTATGAAACCCGCGCGTGACCTCAAACCGGGAGCGGCAATCGCCATGGATCAGCATGTCGGGGAATATTATATTCGCCTGACTGCGCGTGATAAACCGGGCGTTATGGCGGAAATAACGCAAGATCTGGCGGATGAGGGCGTGTCTATCGAGACCATTATTCAGCGCGGCGCAGAAGGTGTGGAAAACGTGCCTATCATTCTTGTCACACACAAATGTCAGGAATCGGTTATGAACAGAGCATTACAGCGGATTGCCGCCCATGATGCCATTGTGCGTCCTCCCCGTATGATACGTATTGAGGATGTTTAAAGAAATGAGCGGCGTCTGAGCGGGGCTCAGACGCTCACATGAAGGAGTATTGAATCTATGTCCGATAAGAAACCTGTTTTGGACCGGAGCCCCACACTGGAATTGGCGCGTGTGACCGAAGCGGCAGCTATTGCCTCGTATGATATGATTGGGTGTGGTGACGAGAAGAAGGCCGACCAGTTAGCTGTGGACGCGATGCGCAACGCATTAAACAAGCTTGATATTGACGGCACTGTTGTGATCGGTGAGGGAGAGCGCGACGAAGCCCCAATGCTCTATATTGGTGAAAAAGTTGGCACAGGAAATGGCCCTGCGATTGATATTGCTTTGGACCCACTTGAGGGGACAACGCTCACCGCAAAAGCGATGCCGAATGCATTGTGTGTGACGGCTCTTGCCGAAGGCGGAACCTTACTCAACGCGCCTGATGTCTATATGGACAAAATTGCCATAGGCGGCGGCTATCCGAAAGGAGTTGTTGATCTCGATCAAAGCCCAGCGGACAATATTCGCGCGCTCGCCAAAGCAAAAGGCGTTGAACCTGCGCAAATCACAGCCTGTATCTTAGACCGTCCGCGTCATGCTGAGATCATTGCTAGCGTGCGTGAGGTGGGGGCGAGCGTGAAGCTGATCCCGGATGGGGATATTGCCGGAATCATTGAGACAACCGATCCATCCACAGGCGTTGATATTTATATGGGGCAGGGCGGGGCGCCGGAAGGCGTTCTCGCGGCTGCGGCGTTGCGCTGTATTGGCGGTCAAATGCAGACCCGTCTTGTGTTCCGCAATGATGACGAACGCGGCCGTGCGGAACGGATAGGCATTACGGACCTTGACCGCAAATATGATCTCATGGATCTGGCAAGCGGAGATGTGTTTTTCTCTGCGACAGGCGTCACCGATGGCGCTATGTTGAAAGGGATTCACAAGACAGGTGACCTGTTGACGACAGATACTGTTGTGATGCGCTCTCTCACGCGCACTGTACGCTGGATTCGTGGACAGCATCACTCCAAAAAATTTAGCATATAATTTGGATGACCGGAGACGCCGCGCACATTCTGGGTGTCACGGAGTCTGTGTCAGGACGCGCATGGGTCCCGCGCCTGACTGATGAGCGTTTGGCGATGACGTTGGCGCAGCGTCTTGGCATATCTGATCTTCTCTCACGCGTGATAGCGGGGCGTGGCGTTGACCTTGACGCTGCAAGCCATTACCTCGACCCGAGCTTACGTGATCTATTACCCAATCCCAGTCAATTGGCCGACATGGATAAAGCGGCGCAGCGTATCGTTGCAGCGCTCCAGAATAACGAAGAGATTGCGATCTTCGGTGATTATGATGTCGATGGCGCAACGTCCAGCGCCACCTTGTCGCGGTTCTTTACATCGCTGGGTATTGAGACACGGATTTATATTCCTGACCGCACGACAGAAGGCTATGGGCCGAATGCAGCGGCTTTTGATCACCTCAAACGTGAAGGTGTCACACTCGTCATCACAGTCGATTGCGGTACGCTGGCCTTCGATCCGCTTACGCATGCAAATAAAATCGGCCTTGACGTTATTGTGGTTGATCATCATCAAGCCGAGGCGCATTTGCCGGACGCCGTAGCAATAGTGAATCCCAATCGTTTGGATGATCAATCCGGCTACGGATATTTAGCCGCCGTCGGTGTGGCCTAT
Organism: Alphaproteobacteria bacterium; assembly: GCA_028280675.1. Lineage (GTDB taxonomy): Bacteria > Pseudomonadota > Alphaproteobacteria > SMXP01 > SMXP01 > JANQLI01. The sequence goes on along the minus strand of JANQLI010000141.1, from coordinate 10,259 downwards.
CTTTTGGTCATTGCGGTGAACCGTGCGTTACGGGAAAGCGGTTGGTATCAGGCGCATAATACATTCGAACCGAATTTACTGACAGTGTTAGACTTGGTGGCGTTGGGAACAGTGTGCGATGTGGTGCCGCTGAAAGGTGTCAACCGCGCTTTTGTCAGTCAGGGGTTAAAGGTGATGCAGATGCGGCAAAATACCGGTCTGAATGCTCTGGCGGATATTGCCAAAGTCGAGACTACACCGGGAACATATGAACTTGGTTTTCAGTTGGGGCCACGTGTGAATGCAGGAGGGCGTGTCGGGAAATCCGATCTCGGCAGCCGCTTGCTCACAACAGAAGATCCCGTCTTAGCAACTGATCTTGCCATTGAATTAGACCGCCTCAATCAGGAACGTAAAGCCATTGAAGTGCAAGTGCAAAGTGACGCCTTGGCGGTGGTTGAGCAATCCTATGCGGGAGGCGCGCTGCCGCCCTTGCTTTTAGTCACAGGAAAGCAGTGGCATGCTGGTGTAATCGGGATTGTTGCGAGCCGGATCAAAGATAAATACCGGCGGCCCTCCTTCGTGATTGCGATTGATCAAGATGGTGTTGGGAAAGGCTCGGGACGGTCCATCCCTGGCGTTGATCTCGGCAATGCGGTCGTTGCGGCTCAAAATGCTGGATTGCTGATCAGTGGCGGCGGGCATGCCATGGCGGCTGGTCTGACTGTGGCTGAGGATCGCCTTGAGGATCTGCAGGCGTTTTTGAATGACCATCTTGCCAAGCAGGTCGCACAGGCTGGCGCTTCCTTTGATCTTAAATTAGATGGGGTGCTGAGCGTCACAGGCGCTAATGAGGCCCTGGTGCATGAGATGGCGCAGGCAGGTCCTTATGGGGCCGCTAACCCCGAGCCGCAATTTGTCCTTGCCAATGTCCGTATTGTGCATGCTGATGTGGTTGGGGGCTCGCATGTCCGTTGTGTCATCGCTGGTGACGATGGCGGCCGTCTTAAGGCGATTGCCTTTCGCTGTGCTGATCAGCCTTTAGGAGAAGCCCTATTGGGCAGAAAGGGGGAATTTTTGCATATCGCAGGAAAAATCCGCCATGACACATGGGCTGGGAATGGCGCTGTTCAGATGCTGATTGAAGACGTGGCGCTCCCGCGACGAGGGCAGAATCCTTAACAAGATCACATTTCCAGATTTTTGCCTGTTTTCAGTGAATTTTGCCCATTGAAGGGCTTGCAAGGGCGCGATTCGAACAGTATAAGGCGGCTTCTTTTTGAGCATGCGCCCTTCGTCTATCGGTTAGGACGCCAGGTTTTCAACCTGGAAAGAGGGGTTCGATTCCCCTAGGGCGTGCCATCCTCCCTCCTTTTCTGGCAGAACCTATTTGTTGCTTTCTGGGTTGTTATATCGCGGCCGTCCCGCATGTGATTCTTTCCAAAACGCAAGCTAAAATGAATGATGATATCCAGAATACTTCCTCTTTAAGGTGTTGTTATTTCAACCTTTTAGGGAATTTTGATGTCAGTATTTTTTACAAATAAATCCATTAAGGTTACTCTCGATTGCTAAAATCCTTGAAAATCAATCCTGTATCATTCTGGCACAGGAATTGCTTACTAAGTTAATTAGTTAATGACTTTTGTCATTTTTCGCTAAAGCAAGGGGTATTTAGAATGAAAAAAGTTTTAGGAATAGTCGCTGGTGTTGCAATGGCGTTTGCAGTAACAAGCGCACAGGCCGTTCCGGTAACGTTTGATTTGTCGATTTCTGATGGCATACCTGACGGGTTATACACGCCGCCAGCGCAAAACGGCATCAGTTTTGTGGCAACCGGTTACGATGACTACGACCCAACTAGTTCCATAGGCAGCAATGTTACTTTTACATCGCAGAGACCTATCACGCAAAGTGGCGGTGGATTGGGCGTCAATGGCACGGGCGGCGATATTAATTCGAATGTCGATGGTCGGGGCCCCACGAATGAGGCTATTGAGTTTGTTTTCGGAAGCGACGTCAAGCTCGTTTCTGCTCTTTTTACCAGCTGGGATTCTTCTGACGAAGTGGATTTTATCCTTGATGGTGTTCTGACTGCAAATGAGGTTGACCTATCTAGTGGTTCGACATTTCTGTGGACTCCGTCCACCATGTATATCGGCACCAATTTTGGTTTTGGCGCAGATGGTAGTACAGACGACTACAAAATCCGTAAGATTACGGTAGAGGCAGTCGATAAAGACGTGCCGGAGCCTGAAGCGCTTGCCATGTTGGGTTTTGGCCTTTTGGGTATGGCGGCTGTGGCCCGTCGCCGTCGCCAGACTGCATAACAATTTAAAAATTCATAATGGAAAAGCGGTCCCTTGGGGCCGCTTTTTTTTTGTTCTGTGTCAATATTTTTGTCTGGAAACCCAAAAACCACATAAGCGGACTCTCTTTCAAATGACATCGCATCGTGTCATGTTGAGAGATGACAATTCTGCGAACCATATCCGGGCGGATCGCCTACATCACCGATGGTGTTGGTGAAGAGGGGTATGAAGACTTTCACATTACTTGTTTGAAAGATGGCCGCCGCATGTTGCAGGCGCAATCGGTGATGACCAATGATGATCTCATCCGCACGACATATCTTATCATCAATGCAGCCTGGCAACCCATGACGGCGCAAATGCACTTGATCAAGGGAGATTATACCGGGTCCGCAGCATATGACTTTTGTGATGATCATGTGCGTTTTACAGGACAGAATACGGAGGAGGGCGAACTTGCGCAAACAGTGTCTCTTGAAAGTTCTGTGACCACATTTGGCGGACACGCCATTCAAAACGATGCCTGGATGTATGGCGCCTTTGATCGCTATCGTGGTGATTGCGTCGAAACAATTCTGCCCAATACGGTCATAACCTCACATGCGGCAAATGGCGGCGATGGGCCGGCGCTCACCTTTGCTGAGCAACACCATCGCTATGTCAAGGATGAAGAGATTACAACGGAGGCGGGCACTTTCGCGGCACGGAAATATGAGTTTATCTTCGAAGATCGCCCGTCGATCCAGTATTGGATTACCGGTGAAGATTATATCATTGTCCGTTGTCGCTGGGATCACCTCAAGCAAACTTATGATGTGGTTGATCTTCAAATCCGTTATAATGCATGAGATCAAATCACGCATTGGAGACGGACGGATGCAATGCCTTGTGCATATCACGTTATTGATGGGTTTGTGTATCACATCCCTTGCTGAAGCTGCCGAAGATCGTCTGGATCTTGCAGATCCGAATGACGCTCTGAAGGCGACACGTAAAGTGAATTGCTCATTGAAGGATGGTGTGCCCACGGTCCTGACTTGGGCGGGCAAGATCTACAGCCGCCGGGAAGGGGAATCAGACAGACATCTCTTTAACACCGAAGCCTTCAGTATTCGTCAGTGTAAGTCGTATCAAGATGAAGCGCGTGGTTATGGTTTTCGTATCGTTGCGCGTGAGATCGTCCTTTACCTCGACCCACAAACCAATGAGATTTTACGCATATGGACAAATCCATGGACAGGCAAAGACGTTGAAGTCGTTCATATTTCAAATGATCCGATGAGCCTGCCGTTTCCCTTTTATGCATTTGGTCGCGATGGCGCGCCGCACGTGTTTGAGGGGCAAATCACTGACGGCAAAGTGCGGTACCCTGTTGAAAAGATCTTGTTCCAAGATGGGGTCATGGGCGGTGACTTTCAGAAATATGTCGGCGGGCATTATCATGCAACGGAACTCTTCCATTTCTTTATGAGCGAAGACGATCTTCTTGATCGCTCCACCGATGAAGTGCAAGACATGTATATGTCGAACACCCGGATCAGTCAGTGGTTGCCGTGGATGGAAATGGGCAGCCGGCCAGGGCTTTTAATCCATACGGGAAGCGGTCAGAAAGTATCGGGTTTCGAAGCTCTCTCGGACCGGCTCAAAACCGAAGTTGCGGTAAACTATCCAGCGTTCCGCAACCCCCCTGACCTCGATGACATGCGTCCTATGGCCAATTCGGCGGTGCATTTCAAACGCCGGATTGACAACCAACGCGCCGCTGAAACAGGCAATTCCATCCCTTGAGCTAAATCAAGGCAGATTCCTGCCGCTTGGCTATGGTGTTTGCAAATGGATCTTAATTGGGAGATGACCTGAGATGACGGAACAAAAGCGCGTGGTGCCATACGATTTGCTCGGCGGGGAAGACGCCCTCTTGGCTCTGGTTGAGGCGTTTTATCGGAATATGAAGGAATCCGGGGAAACGCCCATGCTCAAGGCCATGCATTCCTCGAATACCAAGAGCATAGAAAGCCGTCTCTTCAAATATCTTTCCTCCTGGCTCGGTGGACCTTCGCTCTTTATGGAAGAGCGCGGCAGCATGTGCATCACCGATGCGCACCGGCCTTTCACTATTGGCAGGCGCGAGCGGGATGAGTGGATTATCAATTGGAATAAGGCCCTTGAGGAGATAGGCGCATCCGAAGAGGTTAAAGAAATGGTGCGCGAGCCGATCTTCCGCGTTGCCGATATGCTGCGGAATGTCGATGAAGATGATAAGAACGCGGTTGCTTAACTGGCGCAGCGGCGCAGTAATTTCTCAACCTGGTCTTGTTCTGGCGCGTTGATGTTCAAACCCCATACCCCTTTGACAGTTACCCAGCGCTGGGCATAGTCACAGGCGATCTGTGGGTCTTCTGGCAGCCAATCGGTGATGCCCAAGCCTGCACGGGGGTCGTTTGCAGCAATCAGGACAGTCGAGTTCAAAGGCACTTTCGGGCGCATGAGAGCGATGGCTTCAGACGGCTGAAAATGATTGGCATAGGCTTTGCGCCGCTCTGAGTCCCATCCATAGGCCCCGCTATAATGGGTTTCAAAGAGGGGCACGACATGGACAATCGTAACATCGTTTGGATCCGTGATCGTTCTTCCTGTGAAGTTATCACGCCATGTTCCTGATAATACAGTGCATTTGTCCTCCGTCGTCACAACATCGAGGCCGAAGGCCAGCATCATTTCTGTGCGGGTGTCTTGGCAATCATTATCCGGATCGGCCCAGTCAGCAGAGACATAGAGGGATTCTTCAAAATCAACGAAATCTGCCGTATCGGCATCATCGGATTCCCTGTTAAGACCCGCGAGTTCGGTAAAACCGGGTATAAAACCCATCTCATGGCCGATAACGCCTACGCCGAGACCGATGATGAGTGCTGTTATCGAACGGATGATCCCCATCTTACCTCTTTTCATTTTATGTACGTACGCAGCTTCCGATCAGTGGTGGTTTGCGCGTAAACCCCGAGATCATTGCAGATTATGCTATAAAACCTTCAAAAGCCTAACGAATTCCAAGGACCCATTGTCCGCAAAAATATGAGGTTTTCATGGCAGGGCACGCGAAAAATGTCGTTATCACTGGGAGCACTAAAGGGATTGGCAACGGTATGGCGCTTGAATTCCTCAAACGGGGCCACAATGTTGTGATATCCAGCCGCGGGCAAGAGGCCGTCAACCGGGCGTTGGCGGATCTCACACGTGCCGCCGAATCGGGTGAGGCCACGATCATCGGTATTCCATGTGATGTCGCTGACTACGATCAGGTGGTCAATCTCTGGACCCAAGCAAAAAACCAACTGGGGCATGTGGATATTTGGATCAATAACGCCGGAATCAGTAATGACAGCGCCTCCATTGAAGACCTTCCCAGCGCGCAATTTGCGACCGTGCCAACAACCAATATCACCGGCTTGATGTATGGTTGTCAGGTTGCTCTGAAAGGCATGCAAGAGCAAGGTGAGGGGGCAATCTACAATTTTGAGGGCTTTGGCAGCAGCGGGCAGCAAAACCCTAGCAACCATGTCTATGGGGCGACGAAAAATGCTGTGCGTTATTTTACAAAAGCGTTGGTAAAAGAGACCCGCAGCGGGCCTGTGATCATTGGCTATATGAGCCCTGGCATTGTCTTGACTGATTTGTCGTTTAGCGACCCAAGCGCGATTCCTCCAGAGCGATGGGAGACAGTCAAAAAAGTTTTTAATATTCTTGCCGATAAGTTGGAGACGGTCTGTCCGTTCTTAGTTGAGGGTGTACTGAACAACACACGACATGGCGGCCGCATTGACTGGTTACCGCGATCCAAAGTGATCGCACGTTTTTTACGCGCGCCTTTTCACAAACGTCACATAGTTGAAGACTGGTTGGACGAAACACGTGCAGAAAAAGCATCCTAAGCGCAATTTGTGCATACCTGTTTTCGAAATGCACCTGTCAAGAGAATATGGATAATCCCTTGCAATTTATTGGCACTTAGCGCAACGCACGCGTGATTTGTTGGTGTGTACTCCGTACACGCGAACGTATTAACCCTCTGAGTCTGCATATGAATTTTCACTGCAAAATACCCTTCACAGGTGAGTCCCCATAGCATGGGTAATAGTCTTGCACGAATAATGTTGCAGATCTGACACGCCAAAAAATGAAACAAAGGAAAATGTGTTGTAATTGTGGACTCTTGCAAAAGGGCCTTCTAGTCTTTTGTTAGCTCTTTTGCGGGGGCTATTTTGTATCTTGAGTACAACCACTTCCAGTCAGTGCTGGTTCGGGGGGGTTTGCACTGACAGCCGCATTCCATGGGGGTGGTAAAAGGCGGGTCGTTTTGGCCCGCCTTTTTCTTTTGTCATCCGTACACGAATAAAAAGTCTAAAACATCCTTTTACGGATGATATATCTTCCAAAAAATGATTTCAGCGGCCCACACGGTTTGTCTGATTACACAGGTCATGGTCCGACAAACTTTATAATCATTCCAAAGTAGAACGTTTCGTGTGTTCTCATCGGTCTAGGAATTTTGGCAGTGGTGGATTTTCAGCATCCATTGTTTCGGTTCCGTTCTTCATCCATTTGAGTGATTCGCAGCTCCGTCGAATAGATATTTTCGTGGACATTCTTCTCCTTGGGATGATGTTTCACATAGGGGCGCAAAAACGCAAAGAATGCAGATTCCTTCGAATTTTTGACAATCGGGAGTTTTCCACCAGAAATTTTTTTGTTAACCTTAATGCAAGATACAAAAATGGGTCTGGAGGGACCACAGGCAGAGGGGCTTAATTCTCGTATGGATGAACGAATTGCGGCTTCCTCTGACGCGACAGATGAAGCGTTCGAGGTACAGGGTGTTATAAAGTGGTTTGATGCGGTTAAAGGGTACGGTTTCATCATTCCTTCCGATGGGTCCGATGATATTCTTCTTCATCAAACATGCTTAAAAGAAGCTGGCCATGACGTTGCCCATGAAGGCGCGACTGTTGTCTGTGAAGCGGTGCGCCGCCCACGTGGTTTGCAAGCGTTACGCATCGTCCAGATGGACAATAGCACTGCTGTTGCCACGCAATCTTCATCAACACGGCAAAAAGATTCAGCACCGCATGTTGTTGCTTCCGGTGAGTTTGAGCGCGCGACTGTGAAATGGTTTAACCGCGCGCGTGGCTATGGCTTTGTTAGTCAAGGTCCAGACGCACCGGATATCTTTGTGCATATGGAAACGCTGCGGAATCACAATATGCGCGAGCTTAGGCCCGGTCAGCGTGTCCAAGTGCGCTATGGCGAAGGGCCGAAAGGTCTGATGGTGGCTGACATTAAAGAAGACGAAGATCACTAGATCACGTGTTCTCTTAAGACATATTCTAAATGAAGAGTTGGGTGATGCGACGAGTGTTTTGGTCAGAGAAGATGTCGCATGCCTTGCTGATCTCTTGCCTTGCATTGGTTTTTACACTCGGTGGATGTGACAGTGTGGATGGCCTTTTTGCCAACGGTCAGGCCAGGTCTGATACGGCTATCACGGCCTCTGATACCATCTACGAAGCGCTGGAAATTGACTCGCGATCCGGCACCCATCAGTTCCGGGTCGAGGTTGTTGCGGATGAGGAGTCCCGGCGGCGTGGTCTTATGTATCGCAAAGAGATGGAAGCCGATGTGGGCATGTTGTTCGATTTTAAGGAAGAGCGTCACATCTCTATGTGGATGAAGAATACCTATATCCCGCTTGATATGCTGTTCATTGATAAGACGGGGCAGGTGGTGCGGATTGCCGAGAATACCGTGCCAGAATCGCTTGAGTCCATCCGCTCTGGCCTCCCAGTTCTGGCGGTCCTTGAGCTGAATGCCGGGAGTGCGAAGCGTTGGGGGTTAAGAGCAGGGGATAAAGTGCGTCATCCCTTGTTTGAGGACGTTAGGCCATAGGCGCGGCGACGTCCAAATGATGCAGAAATTCAACGAAAAACACGATTGAGAGCTTGCAGGGTCGGGTCGGATCGTGTAATTGAGCGCCCTCAGGGGTATTTCCATGAAGTGCCCTGATTTCAATCTTTATCGGAGAGTAGCGCAGCCTGGTAGCGCATCTGGTTTGGGACCAGAGGGTCGGGGGTTCGAATCCCTCCTCTCCGACCATTTCTCCCCGTAGTCGGTTATTGATGGTTCCCCACACGATCAGTGGGTCGAACCCCCTAAATTGTCTATGGCTCACATGGCCAAGCCATGTGAGCATGGTTCGAATCCCTCCTCTCCGACCACTTCTCCCAGCAGTTGATTATTGATGGTTCCCCACACGATCAGTGAGTGGGTCGAACTCTTGCCTTTCTCTGATCCGCCCTGGACTTGCTGATCTGCTTCAGTCACCATCTCTCATAGCATGTGAATATGGCAGGGTAGCCCTATGAAGATATTAGAAGATTTGAGTCAGACCTATGCGCAATTGCGGCCGAATGGCTCTTCAAAGACCCATGAGGTCGAGACGTTTTGGAAGGATGTGGCAGAAGGCCGGGTTGAGGAGACAGGCTTTGGACATCTGATTGGGGTCTTCGCCTTTACGGAAGATTGGCCCACGTGGGAAATCCACCCCGCTGGCGATGAATTTGTACATGTTTTGGATGGTGAGCTTGAGCTCATTCTCAGAACCAAGGACGGCGACATATCCCATCATCTCAGAAAGGGGCAGTCCTGCCTCGTTCCGCAAGGTGTTTGGCACACAGCGAAGGTGCGTACGCCTACTCGAACGCTCCACGTCACCCCTGGGGATGGCTCGACCACCTCAGAAAATCCTTAAAAGAGGGCTTATGTGAAGATATTGCCCCGCGGCGCGAACCTCCCTATAAGACCGGGAGATTGAGAATTGAGCGGATATGGCCCGCTGCGGCAAGAGGCCAAGGAGTAAAACGATGGTTGCACGGATCTATCAACCGGCCAAGAACGCGATGCAGTCAGGGCGGGCACAAACCAAGACCTGGGTGTTGGAGTTCGAACCGGCGCGGGCCCGTAAAATCGACCCGCTCATGGGCTGGACCAGTTCCAGCGATATGCAGGGGCAGGTGCGGTTGACCTTCGACAGCAAGGAAGACGCCATGGCCTATGCCAAGAAATATGGCATCCAGCACCGCGTGATTAATACACGTCCGCGCAAGCGCGTGGCGAAATCCTATTCGGATAATTTTAAGTACGGCAAATTAGAGTCCTGGACTCACTAGGGATCACAAGCTCATCTTCAAAAGTGGGGACCGGTTTTGGGATAAGATGAGCTTTATTAAAGCATGCGCCCGTAGCTCAACTGGATAGAGCAACGGATTTCTAATCCGTAGGTTGCAGGTTCGAGTCCTGCCGGGCGTGCCATTGCTCTTAACCGAGCAAAAAGTTTAACCGTTCATCGGCTTGGTTCGGTGTGATTTCCAGTATTTCTGCCGTCACAACATTTTCCGCAACAAACGGATCAGCATTCACACGTGTCTGCAAATCCTCAAGAGAGGTATTATGCGCTACAATGGCGCCACCTTGATTGGGTTGCAAACTACCCACAACCAGAAACACATCATCTTGCATGCCATTTTTAATCCACGCTTTGTGGCCGTCCATATGCTCACCAGCCGCAGATTTGTTATCAGAAAATCGAAGGAGAACGACAAACATAGAATAGACTCCGTTATGAAAAGAGGTCGTGTATTTAGTATGGTTCAAGTTGCATTTCGACGGGCTCAAGCGTCATGAAAAAATCATAAAGCGCGCCAAGGTCTTCATCAGTCATTTTTGAGAAGGCAAGCCAGTTCATCACTGTATTGCCCTCTGGCGGGACTTCGATGGGCTCCGCATAGGCGCGAAACCGGTCGATGAAATCTTGTTTGCTCCAAGAGCCCAGGCCTTCTTCGTGAGGCGTGAGATTCATCGGATAAAGCACTTGTCCGTGCATAAAAAAGGCCATGCCGCCGGAATATTCACGGC
>JANQLI010000047.1 GCA_028280675.1 Alphaproteobacteria bacterium | reverse complement strand
AGGTAGGGCAGGACCATGGCAGGCGATCATAAGCATGACCCATCTGAGCCGATCACCTGGCTCGACAAACCCGGCAATGTGAAAAAACTGCTTTGGGTGCTTTATGCGTTGTGCGCGCTCATCTTGGCGCTCGATTTTGTCTACGAAAAGCATCCGTATTTTGAGGTGGAAAATATTCCCAACTTCTGGGGCTTTTGGGGCTTTCTCTGTTTTGTGTTCATCGTCTTTGTCGGCAAAGGCTTGCGCAAACTCGTGATGCGGGATGAGGATTATTATGATCGATAGTTTTCTCCCGGCAAGCTGGAACCCGGCGATCCTGCTAATCTTTGGCGGGCTATTGATTCCGCTGATCCCGCTGCACATCCGTAAAGCCTATATGGTGGTGCTGCCAGTCCTTGCGGCGTTGCATCTGCTGACAATCCCGCTCGGGACTTACGGGGAGCTGGAGTTCTTTGGCTACACGCTCACCACCATGCGCCTGGATGGGTTGAGCCGCATTTTTGCGATTGTGTTTTTGCTCGCGACCACCTTGAACGTGATTTACGCCTGGTATGTGGACGACACAGTGCAGCAGGTGGCGTCCATTGTCTATCCCGCCTCGGCCTTGGGCGGCGTGCTGGCGGGGGATTTTATTACCCTGTTTGTGTTTTGGGAGCTTGCGGCGGTGTCGTCGGTCTTTTTGATTTGGGCGAGCCGGACGGAACGCGCTTACAAAGCAGGCATGCGTTACATCATCATTCAAGTGGGGTCGGGCGTGTTGTTGCTTGCAGGACTTATTCTCTATGCGCTTGAGACCGGCTCAATTGAATTTACCTTGATGCAGCTTGAGAGCCTGCCGGTTCTGCTGATCTTCCTCGCCTTTGGCATTAAGAGCGCGTTTCCGCTGCTGCATAATTGGGTGCAGGACAGTTACCCGGAATCCACGGTCAGCGGCACCATTGTGCTATCGATTTTCACCACCAAGCTGGCGGTCTATTCCCTGGCGCGCGGCTTTGCCGGCACCGAGCAGCTCATTTATATCGGCGCGGTCATGACGCTGTTCCCGATCTTCTTTGCGGTGATTGAAGATAATCTGCGCAAAGTGCTGACTTATTCGATTAACAACCAGGTCGGCTTTATGGTGGTGGCGATTGGGATCGGCACACCGCTCGCGCTCAACGGGGCCGCGGGCTATGCTTTCGCCAACATTATCTTTGAAGGCTTGCTGTTTATGTCGATGAGCGCCGTGCTGTATCGCACCGGCACCATTCAAGCCTCGGAACTTGGCGGTCTTTATAAGACGATGCCATGGACAGCAGCGTTATGCATCATCGGCGCGCTGTCGATTTCCGCGTTTCCATTATTCGCCGGTTTTGTCGCCAAAGGCATGATCATCGACAGCGTGGCCAAAGAGCAATTGTTGTGGATTTGGCTGATCCTGCTGTTTGCCTCCGCTGGTGTGCTGGAGCATGCCGGCATTAAGATCCCATACTTTGCCTTCTTCGCGCACGATAGCGGCAAGCGTCCGAAAGAAGCCCCGAAAAGCATGCTGATCGCCATGGGCATTTCGGCGGTGCTGTCTATCGCCATCGGCGTTTATCCCGATCTTCTCTATAATATTCTGCCCTATGAGATGAGCGCGTATGAAGCCTATACCGCGCAGCATGTCATCACGCAGCTCCAGCTCTTGCTGTTTGCGATCCTCGCCTTTGTCGTGCTGATCTTGCTCAAAGTCTATCCGCCGGAGATCAAATCCACCAATCTCGATACGGATTGGTTTTACCGCCGCTTGGCGCCGATGATCCTGCGGGCTTTGGGGCGCGGCGTGTATGCGGTGCAAATGGCGCTGTTTGGGGCAGGACGCAATCGGGTCAACCGCTTCCGCGCGCGTATTTATGAATGGCATGGGCCGCAATCGGGTCTTGCGCGCTCTTGGCCTGCGGGCTTTATGGCGCTGTGGATTGCGGTGCTTTTAGGCTTGGCGCTGGTGTTGAACTACATATAATCTCTTTCAGCACATAAGAGAGGTGGCCCCGATGGCTGACAAACCCGCACTGATCGCCCTCGCAACCGAGATTGTCGCGGCCTATGTCAGCAACCACACCGTCCCGCAAGAAGACATTCCTGGCCTGATCGAGACGGTGTTTGCGTCTTTGCAAAAGATCGAACGTGAGAGCTTAGGCGACCCGAATATGGTGCGCCCAGTGCCTGCGGTGCCGGTGTCTGACTCGATCCATGCGGATTATCTGATCTGCCTTGAAGATGGCGAGAAGTTCAAATCTTTGAAGCGTCATTTGCGCACTGCTTATGATATGACTCCGGAAGAGTATCGCCTTAAATGGGGCTTGCCACCGGATTACCCGATGGTCGCGCCGAACTACGCGCAAACCCGGTCCGATCTTGCCAAGCGCATGGGGTTGGGCAAGAAAGTGGGCGGGTAGCTTTTTCTTTTAAACTGATCAAGGTCGGCCTTCATCCTGAGGAGGGCTGAAAGCCCGTCTCGAAGGGTTAAGGGAATGGGCGTGATGACGTTGGTCCGAATCAAAATGCGCATTGTGAGTCATTTTGGGATTCAAAAGAGTCACGCACAGAGTCGCATCTGTTAAGACCCGTTAACTTTTTTGAGTCAGCACAATCCTCCGAGTCCGGACGTTTGTGAGTCTGTGAGTCAGCTTTTCCGGGCAATGAATCGGGTCCGAAATAATCACCTTGGCGATTCACCTGTCAAAACCTTAGATTCTGGCCATTTTTTCTATTGCCAAGGAAAAATTCGTTAACGCATATTAAGATTCATCCATAGGGGATTTATTCTTTTTTCGATTTAAGGGCCATTGGCGTGTTGCAGAATAATTTAGCATTCCGCGCGCAATTAGTGATTCCAGAACAACGCGACGTGTTTGATTATTGGTCAACATGTTGCGAAGAGAACCGCATTCCGGCGCGGCGCGATATAGACCCGCGCGGCATTCGCGCTCATTTAAGTATGGTGACGCTTTATGATGTCGAGCCAGACCCAGTGCGCTTTCGCGTGCGTCTCGCAGGAACGGCGTTGCGCGATGTTTATGACCAGGACATTACTGGCGCATATCTTGATGATCTTTCATTCTTAACCGATACGGCCTTGAGCGGTGTGATGCAAAAGGGACGCCCGATGCAAGGGGTGCAAGCGTTGGCGATGCCGGATCGTGAGCGCCTGGTGCAATTTTGGCTGCGTTTGCCGCTTGCTGAGGATGGTCAAACCGTCAATATGGTCTTGGGGTACGATAGTTTTATGCCGATGGCGCAAGCCGCCGCTCTCACCGCGGAACTGTCCAAAGCGCAAGCATCGTAACGCGCTTTAATAATAACTGATCCGCATCACAACACGCGCGCACAATGCGACATCCTCTGCAAAAACCGGAGCGCGTTTTGACGTGAAAGGCACGATCATATAACTGTCTGTCCCCTTGCGCGCGTCTAATAAGATGCGGCCCAACACGCCTGAGTGATCTTTTAAACGCACAAAGTAATCCTTATCGGACGCGGCGAGCTTATCCGTATTTTGTATATGATCGCAGATAAGAATATCACCGGATTGATAATGCAATATGGGTTCTGTGAGGCGAATGGCGATGGGATGCGTCACCGGCGCATCTAAGCCGATACATTCATCCGCCAATCCTGTAAAATCTCCTTTGGCGTCCATGGTCCCAATCAAAGGAATGTCCCGCGTCTCTGGCTGTTCCAAAAGATCTGTTGGGTGAATGTCAAAGACGTCGGCGAAACGCACCAACCAGTCTGTCGAGAGAGTCATATTGCCGCCTTCAAGGCGGGAAATCGTTTGTGACGTGGTGCCGACACGTTGTGCGAGGTCTCCCTGCGTCATGTTCTTTAACTGACGATATTCCCGGATACGATTCCGCATTTTTCCTTCCCCCCGGCTCAAGACGCGATGGGATTTACCCCTTGCGTGATTCGAAAATTTACATAATATGTACATTATCAAGAAAAACAACTTATCCGCATAATGCATATATAGCCCATAATACACGTATTAGATGTTAATTTCTTGTTGATTAGGGACGTCAAATGACTGTAAATAAAGGGAAAATAATTAATTTGGATAAAAAGCAGCAAGCTTTGGCGCTTGCCATGCATCTTGTGTCTATTACGTATTCTGTACCAATTCATGAATTAAAAGCCGCCACCCGCCGCAAAGCCGATATTGCCTTTGCCCGCCAAGTCGCCATGTATTTGGCCCATGTGGGGATCGGGCTCAATCTGACCCAGGTGGCGAAATCGTTTGAGCGGGATCGCAGCACAGCCGCCCATGCCTGCCGTCTGGTCGAAGACTTACGCGATGACGCGGAATTTGATGGTCTGATCGATCTTCTCGAACGTACGTTAAAGTCCTTGACGGCCGCGCCGGAGATCTCCCGTTATCCGTTGAAACGCAAACCGCCGATCCCGCCCAAGCACCGAGACTCGATGAATCTCCACTAAGGGGCGTTTAAATGACGCGACTTGCGGAGGGAGAAATTGAGCGTGAGGCCAAGCGACTCCTTCCACGGATGCAAAGTGAACAGACACTGCTTTTGCAATTAGACGAATCTGCGTTTGGGCTTTTTGTGCCGAAGAATAAATGGCGCAAACCTGTGCAATCCATCTCATCCGTCATGCTGCATGCGTTATTGGGGCGCGACTTGCTGCGCTGTGTGCAAGCCGCACCCAATATCACATGCGCCTATCCGACCGCGCACACAAAGCGCTTTTATATTCTCAGCGATGCCGGGCGGTCATGGGTGCGTCGGTTGACCCATGCGGACACTGGATTTCTTGAACAACACCGTCTCCCTGGCCGCCGTTTTATTCGCGATACGGCAAAAGCGAATGCGGAATACCAAGTCAATCTCGCAGAATCTCCTCTAGGGTGGCTGCGCAAGCGGAAAGGGCCTGATGGGCAACCGTTGATCTCGGAAGCGGAATATGAGGCGGGAGAAAAACTGCGCGAAGATTATACACTCGCGCAATTATCGCCTCGCGTGACAGCAGATTGGTCTGGCATGCCGATACAGCGTAAGACCCGCCGTGCCGCGCCCGAGACACTTGCCCTGAATGAGGCTGTGATCGCGGCGAAGACGCGCGTGGAGGCCGCCTTACAGGCCGTCGGTCCTGGCTTGGCCGATGCGTTGATCGAATCCTGTTGCTTGTTAAATGGATTAGAACAAGCCGAGAAGAATATGGGATGGCCGCAACGGTCAGGTAAAGTCGTTTTGCAAATCGCGCTTGGCCGGTTGGCGGATCATTATGGTATGACGGGCTCGACGCGGCGCGCGCGGACTGTGCGTTTGTGGCACGCCGATCCAGATCCCACGCATGTTGACCCTTAAACGGTATCGGCGAGTCCGATAGAGGCTGAGGCTCTGTCCACTTCAGTGTTGCGCATGCGTGTTTCGATCACATCGGCAATCAAGGCAATGGCGGGATATTTGACCATTTCATTGTGTTGGCCCAGAACCGGATGGATCAGCAGATTGCCCTGCGCATAGCGGTCCCAGCCCAGCGTTTGCTTTTCCGTCAGCATCTTCGGGGTGGATGCGACGACGAGATCTACCTCTCCCGTATATGACTGGGGTTTATAGCTCCAATAAGCACGGCGCTGGATGGCGCCAATATTTGTGTAGGCCTTTTGTTTTTTAATGCGAAAGAGTGACCGTAGATAAAAGTCGAGTTTTTCTTGGATATGCAGCGGAAGATCACCGTCACGTGTCCGGCCCATTTTTTTTAACAGGGCTGTCAGCAAAGAGGCGTGCGGCAGGGTGGTGTCAATCATCATCAGAAGGCTCGGGTCTTGTCCCATGTCGCGAAGTTGCTGCGCCATTTCATATGCGATCATGCCCCCGCTTGAAAAACCGATAATGCGGTAAGGTCCCTCCGCTTGGTGCGATTGCATGGTGGTGATGCAATCGCGCGCGATCTCTTCAATCGTCATATCAGGCTGTTCGCCGCCATAAACGCCTTTTGCTTGCAATCCATACAGAGGCTGATCAGCGTCCAGGTGGTCTGCGAGCGGATAATAATGGAACAAGTTGCCGCCCAAGGTATGCACGCAGAACAGAGGCGGGCGTGTGCCGGTTGCTTTGATTGGGACTAAGCGGGGATAAGAGGCGAGGAAATTTTCATCGGCAATTAAGTCTGTTAAATGGTCAATCGTGCATTTCTGCGCCCAGAGGGCGTCCATCGGCAAGGATTTTCCGAAGGTATCTTCAATGTGCAGAAGTAAATCCACCGCGGTTTGCGATGTCCCGCCATTCTCAAAGAAGCTCAAGTCTTGTGACAGTGCTGTTGTGTTGAGAATTGATTCCCATAATTTCAACACATGCAACTTGATATGATGTTTTCGCGCTTGTAAGGCGTTGGACGTTGAGGACACAACGCCATTGCGTTCTTCCTCCAGTTTGTCCAGCAGTTTTGCCTTTATCACTTTGCCCATGGCGTTTTTCGGCAGGGCGTCAAGCACAATATATCGCTTGGGCAATTTATACGCCGCCAATAATGGGCGCAGATGATGTTGCAGATCGCGTGCGGTCAGGGCTTTGCTGGATGTCGCAACAAACGCGACGATTTGTTCGCCATGGATAGAGGATGCAGCGCCGAGGGCTGTTGCTTCGCATACGTCTGGATGGGTGAGCAGCGCTTGTTCAATGTCGTTCGGATACACATTCACGCCACCGACATTGATCATCTCTTTTGCCCGCCCCCGCAGAAAGATAAATCCTTCATCGTTTTGTTCGGCAAGGTCATCGGGGTAAAACCAGCCGTCCTTTACTTTATCCGATACTTTTGTTTCGCATGATCGGCCTTGCGCCATCTCAAGCGTCACCCCTGGTCCTTTATATCTGAGGCGGCCTATTGTGTTGCGCGGGAGAGGATGGTCGTTTTCGTCCACGATGTCGATCATGACATCGGGCACAAGGCGGCCGACGGAGTCGGGATGCGCGGTGAGGGCATCGCCTTCCAGCGCACACGCCGCGCCCCCTTCCAGCGCACACACCGCGCCCCCTTCAGACGTTGCGTAGAGAATTGTCAGGTGAGGGGTGATCCGCTCTGTCACAGCGGCGCGTTCCGCAGGATAAAGCGGTGCGCCGCTGACGATAAGCCGCGCCAGCGTTGGCAGCAAAAGGTTGCCGGTGTGATGTAACGCAAGAAGCTGCCGCAGCAAACTTGGGGGCGCGAACATCAAATTGATGTTGTGGCTCTTCACGATGCTGGGAATAGCCCGCGGCGCTGTCGCCGAGGGATAAAGGTAAAGACATCCGCCTGCTGCGAGTGTCCCTAACGCAAAGGACCGGCCAGCCCCCATGCAAAGGGGCGTCAGTGACAGATAGCGCGATTGCGCAGAAAACCCGAGGGTCGATTGATGCACGTCAAAGCGCGCGCACATGTGACGGTGGAGAACATGCGCACCCTTTGGCGTGCCTGTTGTGCCAGATGAGAGCGACACCATAAATGGCGTATCGCCAGAGGGGAACGGCGGTAACGTTGCGGTCAGATCTCGGTCTTGCGTGATGTCAGTGATAGTGAGTGTGCGCGCACTGTGTTCCATCGCGTCTCGCGTTTCTGCGATGATGACATCGGCCTCAAAACCGTGCGCAATGTTTGCCTTTTCCTCGCGTGACCACCGATGGTCCATTGGGATGACCATCACACCGAGACGCGCAAGCGCTATGTAGAGGATCACATGTTCGGCGGTGTCATCAAGGCAGAGCCCGGCGCGATCTCCGGGTCTGATCCCCAAGGTCAGCACGTTCCCAGCGAGGCGCTCTGTTTGGGCGTGAAGATCGGCATAGGTATATGTGGCGTGCGGTGTAACGAGCGCTGTTTTGCCTGCATGCGTTTCAGCGATTTGAAAAATGTCTTTGGCAACATTACGCATGCCTGAACTACCCCACGCTTACCGAGAAGGGAGCAGGCTAGAGGATAAATCTTAGAATTCGGTTAGAGGTCTGACACAATTGAGTGGACATCACTGTGCCAAGATGCGACACGCCTTTTACGTTTTGTTAAGCGCTTGCTCTGCATCGGCGCGGATACGCTGCACCATTGAGGCCAGACCGTTAGATCGCTGCGGGGTAAGCGCATCATGCAGCCCCATTTGCTGAAAGATGTTTTGCGCATCGATGGCGAGGATGTCTTCCGGGCTGCGGTGATTATAAATCGCCAGTAAGATGGCGATGAGACCTTGCACGATATGGGCATCGCTTTCCCCGCGAAAGACCAGTGCCGGGGGATCTGTTTGCTCGAAGCCGGAGATCATCCACACTTGGCTGACACAGCCGCGGACTTTTGTCTCTTCTGTTTTTTGCGCAGCGTCGAGGGGGACAAGTTTTTTGCCGAGTTCAATGACATGGCTGTAGCGCTCTTCCCAATCGTCAAGAAAGGTAAAATCATCAATCAAGTCATCAATTGATGCCGGTGCTGCGGACAGGTTGGTCATTGGCGTTAGGACTCGATCAAGTGGTCCATTTTATCTGACCCCATCAAACGGTATGTCAGAAGATCATCGACATGGGTAAAGCCAAAGCGGTCATAAAAGTTCCGCGCCGGATTGGCGTGCACCACATTGAGCGCAAGATAAGTGCAGTCTTGCTCCTTCGCCATGCGGGCGACTTCGCGGATCAGTTTATGTCCCATCCCGATGCCGCGCACACTTTCGTCCACAAAAAGATCGTCGATGTAAAACCCGCGCGCGCCTTCCCATGTCGAATAGGTGCGATGGAAGATCGCCAGGCCCACCGCTTTGTCATTCACTTCCGCCAAAATGCATTGGAATTGCGGGTGCGGTCCAAAGCCATCTCGCTTGAGGTCTTCGGCGGTCACGCTGACGTGATTTCCTTGGCGCTGATATTCGGCCAAGGATTTGATCAGTTGCAGAATGACCGGCACATCATCCGGTGTGGCTAAACGTAATGTTTCTGTGATTTCCGCTTCGAGTTGTGTGTCACTCATACCGGCCTCATATGCAAGTGTCCATGAGAAGAGGTGTGTCCTCCCATGGGGAGCGTCTGATGACGTGCTCTCTTTTTTGTGTGTCAGTGGTCTAGGCCAAATGATCGCGGGACACAACCACAATCTCTATGGTGTCCGGTCTGAGTTCAACGGGGAAGGGCGGTTTTTCCGCCGGAACAGGCGGATTTTGCAGAGCTTAGATTGGCTCAAGCGCCTCATTGATGTCATCGAAGACCTCTTCATTCGAAGGGTATTCTGTGTCCTCGTATTGCGCGATCAGCCAATGATTCAGGGCCCCGGTCAAGTTGATGGCCTGAAGATGGATCGTGCGTTTCGCAGAGCTGGCGATCTGGCATGTGGTGGGAAAATCATCACAGAATTTCGGCTTTTCCGCTGTCAGTGTGCGCTCGACATCTTCGCCGAAGGACGCTTCGACGGGTCCATTTGCGGCCCGCATCACGGTGCCGTAAGCGGCGTCGAATGAGCCGTCGGGCAGGATCAATGACAGGATAAAGAGCCAAAAAATCGATCGTAAAATCATGCTTGCACCCCATTTCACGTTAACAGAAGAGAGGGTACGGGATCGGGATTGAGGTCATGTAAAATCAATCGTTACAATTCGATCCTTATTTTAGACGTCCGAATCACAAAAGCGCCCTCACGAGAGGACGCTTTTGATTCTTAATTCTAATTAATGCCTGGTGGATTAGATCGTATCGTCGAAAGACACAAGCCATGACCAGCAATTGGCTCTTTCTTTGAGGGCATGTTTGCCTGTGCAGAATGCGAGCTCCGATGGTTTCGCCGCCGCCGCCGAACATTGGTTCATGTTAAGCTTGGCCCAGGACAGGCATTGGTTCATCTCGGTGATTGTGACCAGCTTATCGGTTTCAGCGCGATGGCTGCCTTCCGCTGCGCCGATCGACATGCGCGCCGCCAGGTTCAGGATACGATCCGCGATGGGTCCCATTGTCGCCATCGGCCGTGCATTGGAAAGCTGATAGGCCTTCGCTGTATTGCCTGTTGAGGCAAAGGTGGTGATGGGTTCTTGCTCATTGGCGCCCCAGCGTGACCGGCCCATTTGAATGGCTGTCTCACGGAAGCTGGCGCCGAGCGTGTGCATGGCGCCGACGTCATCGGCGATTGCTTGCACAATGGTGCGTTCGATCGCGGGATCTTTAAAGGTTTTACTGGCGTATTTTTTACTCTTGGTGAGTTTCTTGACGAACTTCTCACGGCCGTCCTTCTCTAACTTTGCGTCAAGTGTGCGTTGGAAGGCCGGTGTTTCCGACACGATCCGTGCGGCTTTCGCCATCCATCCCGTTGCCAGTAAATCAGGGTGCGGCGCTGCGAGTGTGTTGTAGGCTGACCGCACAGTCTTTGGCGTATTGATTTTCATGGTGCTGATTTGATCAAGATCAGCGCTGAATTTCTCATATTCGTGCGCCAGCTCATACATGGATGGGGGCGGCGGTGGCGGTTTCATCGATGGCAGACGCGCCGTGCCATTATATTGTGCTTCCGCCAATGTCAGCATCTCAGGCTGCGCAGGGGTTCCGGAGACGCTCCCTGTCACCTCAAGGCCCGGCTTGACTTGCGGTATGACAACGCCGCCCGCTTTTTCCACCTCCACAAGGCCATCCGGATTAGCGGCCTCGTCGGGCGTCTTCTCGTCTGACTTAGAGATTTTCGATTTGAGCCAATCAAGCGGCTTTGCGGAAGCGTCCGGGACGGATCCCGGTCCCGTAAGCGCATACCCCATGACGAAGACGGCGGCTAACCCAATGCCCCAACTGGGTTTCATCCTGCTACTCCTCTTACTCAAACCGTAGGTGTCCTTGTCCTGCTTATGGACTTGGCTCCCAAATGCCCCGTTTCTTAATCTACACATATTGTTGGCTCCATTCAATTCATGACTTTTCCGCCATGTTTGAGTGGTTTTAGATCCTGCAGGTTAAGAAAGCGGCACAATCGGGTGTGCAATTTGTCTCTATTTTCATCAAAAATCGCCTGAAATAGGAGAGATTTTGCCATTCTCTAACTGGGATCTTTAGAGTCTGTTAATCATCCATGGGCAATCCTGTTAACAGGTGATTCACTAAGATTAACGAGCGATAAACCCTGGAATGCGGCCCATTTTTCAGTCCTCCTCCCTCGACGGCCTCGGTCACAGCGCCTCAGTGCGCCTGCGGGAAATTCTCGCAATGCGCGTATTTTTGTTTGGCGTGCTCGCCTGGGGAGGTGCTGTGTTCTTCGCCGGGTTTGCAGTTTTATTTTTCGGCCTTCAGCAAGCCATCTCCTTACCCGGCCTTATGGCGGCGAGCGGATTAACGGTGGTGCTTGCGGCCTCCCTATATCGCTGGGTCAGCCCAGAGGAGGAGCGGGCGCAAACGCTGCTGCTTGTCGGGTTGGCGCTGCATATCGGGATGATGTCCTTCTTCACGGGCGGCTTGCATTCTGCCTATCTCCCCTTCTTGCTGCTTTTGCCCATGCTTGGGTTTTATTGGGGCGATACCCGTCTCATTGCTCTCGCCGCCGCGATGAGTGCGATCATTTTGGTTTTCAACAGCGTGCTGCCGGTTCTTGATGCGTCCGCCTTGCCCACGCTCATGGCGAACCATGATGCGATGATGACCAGCAGTTTTGTTAGCGTGCTTCTGTTTGCGTCACTCGTTATGGTGCTGCGCTTGCGCGAAGTGAAATGGCGCGCTGATGTCATCGAACAGAGTGAGACGCAATTTCGTTTTTTGACGGAAAACGCCATCGATGTGATGACCCGGCATGGCTCGGACGGTGTGATCACCTATGCGTCGCCCGCCATTGAAAAACTGCTCGCCTATGATGTGCGGACCTGCGTCGATGTGGCGTGGTCCGATCTTGTCCATCCAGACGATCGCGGCGCTGTCGAAAATGCGCTGACCCGCGCGGGATATTTTGGCGCCGATTCAACAGTGGAATATCGCATGCGCCACGCCGCCGGTCATTATGTCTGGGTCGAAACCAATTGCCGTCCCGTTTTGTCCTTAGAAGCATCGCGGCTCTCGCCAACCCCCAAAGCATTGCCGATGCCGGACTGCTTTGATGTGATTTGTGTCACGCGCGATGTTTCCGAACGGCAACGCTATGAAGAAGATCTGCGCGAAGATCTTGATGCGGCTGAGCATTCCAATCAAGCAAAGTCGCAATTCCTCGCGTCGATGTCGCATGAATTACGCACGCCTTTGAACGCGATTATTGGATTTGCGGACATGATTTCTGCGCAAACCTTTGGGCCGATTGGATCGGCAAAGTATCTCGAATATGCACATCTCATTCATCAGAGCGGGCATCATCTGCTCAATCTCATCAACGATGTGTTGGATCTCGCCAAGATTGAGGCCGGGAAATATGATCTTGACCGTGATGACATTGATGTGCCGGCCTTGGTTGCGGAAACCATGCAAATGGTGAGCAGCGTTGCGAAAAAAGGCGCTGTCAACTTTGAAACCATTATGGCGTCGGATTTGCCCATGCTGTCGGCCGATAAAAAAGCCGTGCGGCAAATTCTGCTCAACCTGTTATCCAATGCGATTAAGTTTACGCCCGAGGGCGGAACGGTGACCGTCGCAGCATCGGTCGAACAGGAGACGTATTTTTTACAAGTCGCAGACACAGGGATCGGGATCAGCAAAGCAGACCTGGAACGCTTGGGGCAGCCATACGAACAAGTCAAAGCCTCGCAAAAAGAAGGTGTGAAGGGGACAGGACTCGGTCTCTCTCTTGTGAAATCCATGGCGCAACTTCATGGCGGCGAAGTCAGCCTTGCCAGCGCTGTCGGCAAAGGCACATGCGTGAGCGTGACCTTCCCACTCGCGAATCCGCAAACGCTTGTGACGTTGCCGGAACGGCAGGAAGACGCCGCCTCAGAAACGCCCAATCTCTGGAAAGGCGCGGCGTAAGTGTGGTGCTTGTGGCCGCTCATGGGGGATCATTCTTTAAGTCGGCCTTCGATCTTTCGAGACGCTCACATGCGTTCGCTCCTCAAGATGAAGGCCTTGTTTAAAACATTTTCTTCATCCTGAGGAAGGCCGACAAGTTTTTTGGCGGCCTGTCTCGAAGGATCAAGAAAATGGTTAGGCGAAGGTTCCCATAGCCACCTTCACCTGTTAACCCCTTGTTAAGGGAGCCCTCGGACTCTTGTAATGGATATACGCCTGAAAGCCGGTATGTGGGTGCAAGCGCTTATTCGCCGCTGTCATGCGG
>JANQLI010000044.1 GCA_028280675.1 Alphaproteobacteria bacterium | reverse complement strand
TAGCGGCAGACGCTTCATGGTCATCTCATGCACCATCGTGCGTCCCCTTAATTTTGGGTGAATACCCTGATTCGTCGGTTCGGGGTGGATATAGGTTGGGGAAGGAGTGGCCGCAACCTTCTGCGGCCAATTTACCCAGTCTTTTTTGGGTTTTTGGTGCGATTTATCCCCTAAAATACCAAAAATCCTCGTTTTATGCGGTTGTATTCACGTTGCTGCCCGGATCGGCAGGTTTGTCGCCCTCATCCGCCGCCTCTGACGCATCCGGTGCGGCGGCATCAGGGTTTTTCGCCACTGTCACCATTGCGGGCCGCAGCAACCGATCATCCAGCACATATCCCGTCTGCGTGATATGCACAATGCTGCCATTGGGGTAGTCATTCACAGGCACTTCGGCCATGGCCTGGTGGTAATTTGGGTCGAATTTGTCCCCTGGCTGCGGGGCGATGGGTTTGACGCCATTTTTTTCAAAGGCGCTGAGAAGCTCTTTTTCGGTCATCTCGATGCCCATGATCAGATTATTCAGCGTTTCACCGCCTGTGGCGCGGCTGTCATCGTTGATGCTGGTGAGCGCGCGTTGAAAATTATCCGCCACTGACATCAGGTCGCGGGCAAAGCGGGTAATACCAAATTTGGTGGCATCCACCTTGTCCCGTTCGGCGCGGCGGCGGACATTTTCAGATTCGGCCACGGCGCGCAGCAGCTTGTCTTTCAGCGCAGCGACTTCATCCCGCAAGACAGCCACTTCTGTGATTTCGTCCTCATCCTCTGGCAGGCTGTCTTCTGCTAGGTCTTCTGTGGAGCGAAATGCATGCACGTTGTCTTCACCGTTCGCTTCGGTCTCGCCTGTTTCCGGCGCTGCGTTTTCTGTGCTCTCGTCCGTGTCCGGCTTATCATTGCCGTTCATCTCTGCACTCATCATGAAACCTCTTTAAAATATCTCAAAAGCCGCTGATCGCCGCCTGCCTCTTAGGACAGCACTTTGCCAACGATTTTGGCCGTATAATCCACCAAAGGCACGACCCGCGCATAATTCAGCCGTGTAGGCCCGATCACGCCCAGTACACCAATTATCTTCTGTTGGCTATCCATATAGGGCGAAACGATCAGAGATGAACCCGTTAAACTGAATAAGTTGTTCTCTGATCCGATAAAGACCCTGACGCCTTCCCCTTTTTTTGCCAGCTCCATAAGCTGAATAACGTCTTTTTTGTTCTCCAGATCATCAAACAACAGCCGCACACGCTCTAAATCCGCCGCCGCTTCAACATTGTCAAGCAGATGAGAGCGCCCCCGCACAATTAAAGACTTTTCGATAACGTCTTCGCCGCTCCACGTCGCAAGACCCGTTTCGATCAGTTTTGCACTGACGTCATCAAGTTCTTGCTTGGCGGTTTCCAGCTCACGCGCCACTTCGTCCTGGACCTGCTCCAGCGTTTTGCCGCGCAAACGTGTATTCAGAAAGTTTGAGGCTTCGGTCAGAGCGGAGGGCGGCATCCCTATAGGGATCGTCACGACGCGGTTCTCGACCATACCGTCTTCGGTGACAATCACCACAAGCGCTTGTCCTGGGCTGGTGACAACAAACTCAATGTGTTTCAGGGGGGCGTCTGTCTTCGGGGACATGACAAGGCCTGCGCAGTGCGACAATCCCGAGAGCATGGTGCTTGCTTGGGTCAGAACGTCTTCCATGTTCTGCCCTGTTCCCGCGAGCCGCGCGGCAATGTTTTGCTGGTCATCTTCTGTAAGATCGCCGACTTCAAGCAGGCCATCGACAAAAAGACGCAAGCCCATCTGGGTTGGCAGGCGACCAGCGCTGGTATGGGGCGCTGTGAGCAGCCCCATATGTTCAAGATCCGCCATGACATTACGAATGGTGGCGGGTGAAACATTAATATGCCCAAGCTGGGAGAGTGTGCGCGATCCCATAGGATCGCCGGTCGAGAGATAATTTTCCACGATCTCGCGAAAAATATCGCGGGCCCGCTGATCCATATCATTTAAGAGGGAAGACGCCTTATCCGTCACGGCATTCTCATTCTTGCGCATTGGAAAGCCTTAAACATAATGCTGGGATTATTTTTCGCAAGGCGCATTTCTGGACTGGACCTCGCACCCTGCCCCCGTTAGACAACACAGACAGGAATGATGTGAAAAGGAACGTCTGATGCGCCCTTCTGGCCGATCCCGCGATGCGATGCGCGCGGTTTCCCTTGAACCCGGTTATGCCAAACATGCTGAAGGGTCATGTTTCGTGCGCTTTGGCGATACGCATGTCCTCTGTACCGCGAGTGTGGAAGAGCGCGTTCCGCCTTTTTTGCGCAATACCGGCCAAGGATGGGTGACCGCAGAATATGGCATGCTGCCCCGGTCAACAGGATCGCGCATGCGCCGGGAAGCCAGTGCCGGCAAACAATCTGGACGCACCCAAGAAATCCAGCGCTTGATCGGGCGGTCGTTACGCGCCGTTGTGGATATGACCAAATTGGGTGAGCGGCAAATCTCGATTGATTGTGATGTTATTCAAGCGGATGGCGGGACACGCACGGCATCTATTACGGGGGCCTGGATCGCGCTTGCCCAAGCCATCGCGTTTTTAAAGCGCGACGGCCTTGTGGAAGGGGACCCGCTTCTTGATCAGGTCGCCGCCATTTCGTGCGGGATCTATGACGGGCAGCCCGTTCTGGATCTTGATTACGCTGAAGATTCAACTGCGGAAACGGATGCGAATTTTGTCATGACCGGCACAGGCGGCATTGTCGAAGTGCAGGGCACTGCAGAAGGAGAGCCCTTCTCAGAAGAGAACTTTGCCGACCTTATGCGTCTTGCCAAAAAAGGCATCAGTGAATTAATCGTTCAGCAAAAACAGATTGCTGATGGGTTTTAAAGGGCGGCATATGATGGCCTTGGCGCACCGTAAATTTGACTCATCCACAATCGTCATTGCCTCGCACAATGCGGGCAAAGTGCGCGAAATAAATGACTTGCTGAAACCCTATGGCGTCAAAGCGATCTCTGCAGAGGAGCTCAATCTGCCCGAACCAGAAGAAACCGGCACAACCTTTATCGCCAATGCAGAACTGAAAGCGCATGCGGCTGCTGAAGCATCCGGTTTTCCTGCGCTTGCGGATGATTCTGGTTTGTGTGTGACTGCCTTGAATGGTGATCCTGGTATTTATTCCGCCCGCTGGGGTGGCCCTGCGAAAGACTTCCATGTTGCGATGGAAAAAGTTACGAAGGCGCTTGATCATCTTGATACGGATGACCGTTCCGCGCATTTTATATGCGCTTTATGTTTGGCATGGCCGGATGGGTATAAGGAAACCTTTGAAGGTGCTGTACACGGTGATCTGGCCTGGCCGCCGCGCGGTGAAAAAGGGTTTGGCTATGATCCGATTTTTGTGCCGCAAGGCCATGACATTACTTTCGGTGAAATGGAGCCGGACGCAAAGCATGCCATGTCGCACCGGGCTGATGCATTTCAGCAATTGATCGATGCTTGCTTTAACGCCTGATCCCACGCCCCGCGATCTCGCTCTTTATATTCATTGGCCCTTTTGCCAAAAGATTTGTCCTTATTGTGATTTTAACGTGGCGCGTCATCGCCATGTTGATGAAGGCGCATGGCAACAGGCCTTCCTGAAAGAGCTTGAGGGACTGCATCATTTGATTCCACAGGCAACCATCCCAAGTATTTTCTTTGGCGGCGGCACGCCCTCCTTAATGCCGCCACAGCTTGTGCAGTCTTTGATTGATAAAATTGCCGGGCTGTGGACGCTGCCGCCTGAGGCCGAAATTACCCTTGAAGCGAATCCAACAGATGCAGAGGCTGCGCGCTATCGGGCTTTTGCGGAGGCTGGCGTGACTCGCCTCTCGCTCGGACTGCAAGCGCTGCATGATACAGATCTTAAAATGCTTGGCCGTTGGCATAGCGCCTGTGAAGCTCTTGCAGCCTTTGAAACGGCCCAGACCGTTTTTGCAAATGTATCCTGTGACCTTATCTATGGGCGTCCTGGCCAAACAACAGTGTTATGGCGCGAGGAGTTATCGCAATTGCTGGCGCGCGGTCCACAACATCTCTCTCTTTACCAATTGACCATCGAACCCGGCACCGCCTTTGAGCGCGCCGTGCAGCGCGGCACTTTGGTTATGCCGGACGATGATGTGATGGCGGCGCTTTATGACATGAGTCAAGAACTCTGCGAGCAGGCCGGCATGCCTGCATATGAAATATCAAATCACGCAAGCCCTGCGCACCAATCGCGCCATAACCTTGCCTATTGGCGTTATCAGGATTATGCGGGTCTCGGTCCCGGCGCGCATGGCCGCCTCACGCTTCATAACACAAAATACAGTACACTGAATATTAAAAAACCTGCCGATTGGCTTGAGGCGGCAGGGGCGCGTGGTGCGGCGTTGGCGGATGTGACGCAGTTAACCCACCACGATCAAGCGACAGAGTTCATGCTCATGGGTTTGCGCCTGCGTGAGGGACTTGACCTGACAGCGTATGATCTATGGTCCGTGACGTCGCCTCAACGCATCACCGATCTTTGCGATCAAGGCCTGATCGTGCGGAACAGCGACCGCTTGCGCGCCACGCGCCATGGCCGCCGTGTGCTGAATTACGTTTTAGAACAGTTGCTTGCTTAGCTGCCGCTCTCGGACATAAAGGATTGCGGCGCGGGTTGAATCACCTCAAAACCGGTCGAGGTCACCTCAATGATGGAAAGCCCACGTTCATTGCGTCCGTCCGGGAAAAAGCGAAACAATCCGTCAATGCCGAAAAAACCATTGGGGTTGGTGATGTCAGGTTGACGGAAGCGTTGACCGCGCGGATTGTCCGATAAGGTTGCCGCCAACATCACGCCATCATAAGCAAGGCTTGCAATGCGCGGCGGTTTTGCGCCGAAGGTTTGCTCATAACTGACGGCAAAGACTTCCCGCGATTCTGGGGAAGGCGCGGCAAACCACCCGCCGACCAGCGAAGGCTCGCGCATGATCTCGGGATTATCCCACAATCCAGTGCCAAGAAACTTCACTTGCCGCGGATCGACATCGTAATAAGGCAACAGCGGTGCAAGACTGCGCAGCAAGTTGCCTTCTTCCGGTAACAGCACAGCTTCGAAATCAACACCGCCCCAGGCTTGCGAGTCTTCAAGGCGTTTCAAAGCCGCCATTGACGCTTCATCCCCTTGTTCCCGCAAACGGCGTTTTTCCATTTCCAGTGCTGCAATGCGTCCATTGTAATCAGTGAGACGCTTGACTGGCTCAAACATGGCGGAAGGCTCGCGGTCATAATATTCCGACTGCATCATTAAGCCGCCATATTTCATAATGCTTTGATTGAAGGCTGTGGACACACGGTCGCCATAGGCGCCATAGGGATAAAGCGCTGCGAAGGAACGTAATCCTTTGTCAGCAGCATAGCGGGTGACGGCATCCACTTCATTTTCCGGCATAAAGCTTAAGAGGTACACGCCGTTTCCGGCGACATTGCTGTCGGTCGAAAAGGCGACGACCGACACATCATACTGTCTGGCGATGGGTGCAACCGCTTGAACCGAACTTGCGAATAAGGGCCCAAGAATAAGCTCCGCCCCCTGATTAATCGCCTCTTGTGCCGCAAGGGCGGCGCCTGATGCTGTGCCGCCTGTATCTTTGGGCACCAAAAGAATAGTGTTATTGCCTTGATCGAAGAGGGCCAGCTCGGCCGCTTGTTGAAGCGATTTGGCAACCTCTCGGATGCCTTTGGCGCTGGCGCTCAGTGGCAGCAATAGCGCCACGCGCACTGGCTCTGTTCCGTTCATGTGGCTCGGGCGTATCCACCCTTGCGGATCTGAGGTGGAGGATATAGGGCCACTCTCTGTGTCCGTGGTGCGCGGGGGTGGCGATGTTGGGGCGCATGAGCTAAGAAGAAGACTCAACACCACCAAGCCAAGCGTAAGCCAGCCCATATGGGCGCTGCGTAAGAGATGGCTGCGGCTTGAACCCAGCCGGCTTATGAGTATTCCATTATATGACACGTGATGACTCCAAAGATTCCCCAAAATCCCCACCCGGCGATGCGGCACCTGCGGCCGAGACTGTTCAGCATAAAACTATCGCCCTTCAGAGCCAAAGTAAACTTGCTCCCGGCCTTTATATTACCGCAACGCCCATTGGCAACTTACGCGACATCACGATCAGGGCGCTTGAGACATTGATGAGCGTGGATCTGATCCTCTGTGAAGATACGCGCGTGACCCGGAAACTTCTGGACGCCTATGGCATTCCCACCACCA
>JANQLI010000366.1 GCA_028280675.1 Alphaproteobacteria bacterium | reverse complement strand
GTGATGCGACGGCCCTTGGACCACGACCTGCTAATGTGGGCGCCGCCTTCGATCTCGTTTTTCTCGACCCACCTTATGGCTTAGAGCTCGGCCCCAAAGCGATCTTCGAAGCACGGAATCACAATTGGCTCGCCCCTGACGCGTTGATCGTCTTTGAAATGGCCAAAAAGGAAGCGACTCCAGTACTTGATGGATTTAAGCGCATTGATGAGCGTCTCTATGGGGACAGCAAGATTGTTTTCTATACTCTCACCTAAGCCATGCAGTCTGTGCAAACCTGCCCTGCGGCGCCATCACTGGTACACAACCCGAATCGGACATATGTTGCGCGCGCAGTGCGAAGCGTATCATCGCATGTGGGCTTGCTATGTTAGTCGTCAGCAAGCTCGTACCGGTCGTAACACCGGAATGGTGGTCTCACTCCCCCCCCCGAAGATCACACACACATGAGTAATGCGTAAGAAGCGCCGGGCCTCTCGTCCGGCGTTTTCTATTTAAATCCCGATAAGTGTTGGCGCTTCGCGCATATCCGTAAAAAGTTCGCCCCCTGCCGCCTTTAAACCATCGACATCCGCATGCGGGTCACCAGCATACGCCAATACGCGCATGCCCGCGGCAACAGCGCCCGTAACCCCATGCACACTATCCTCAATGACAACACAGGATGCTGGTTCATGCCCCTGCTGCGTGGCAGCATGCAAAAACAAATCGGGATGCGGTTTACCACGCTGAACCATCGTCGCGCTGTAAAGGCGTCCTTCGAAATGGGAGAGTAATTCTGTAATCCCCAGAGTGAGAGTCATTTTCTCAACGTCTCCGGACGAGGCCACACAATAATCAAGCTGCGTGTCCTTCACCGCACGGATCACCTCACGCACGCCAGGCACAGGCTGCAATTGATCGCGAAACCATTGCTGGTCGCGCAATTGTACGCGCTGAAGCCACCCCTCGGGGAGCGGTTCACCAGTCAGCTCTT
The DNA here is from genome assembly GCA_028280675.1 of Alphaproteobacteria bacterium. Taxonomy (GTDB): domain Bacteria; phylum Pseudomonadota; class Alphaproteobacteria; order SMXP01; family SMXP01; genus JANQLI01. The sequence goes on along the minus strand of JANQLI010000366.1, from coordinate 4,506 downwards.
CAATACGCTTCATACAATCAGGCCACGAGAGGCCCATAAAGGTGGTGCGAATCTCAGTGTAGCTCATCACGAGGCCAAGCTCCTGCAAGGAGTCTTGCATACTCTCATTGGCAATGCGCTCACTATCGACGAGCACACCATCGCAATCAAAAATGACGAGGGAATGTTGAGACACAGGAGGTTCTCGCTATGACGCCGGATTAAGTATCGAACTGCAGAATACGGTCACCCAACAAACGCCCAAAGGTGAGCGCCGGTGTCACCAGCATACCGCCACAATAAGACCGTCCCATGAAAACGCTGCTGCCTAACACCTCTCCGGCGGCATAAAGATTTGGAATTGGCGTGCCATCTTCACGGATCACCCTCAGTTCGCTATCGACAGCCAATCCAGCGAAACTGGTCAACTGCCAACTTTGCAAGCGAATGGCATAAAATGGCCCTTGCGCGATAGGTGCTGGCATATGTTCGCGGCCAAAGGGATCATCACCATTTGCCTGATAGCCATTATACGCTGCAACCGTCTGCGCAAAATTGTCCGCATTGACGCCTGCCGCCGCGGCCAACGCGCCCAATGTATCGGCCTTATAGAACATCGGCATGTTTTGCGCGAACGCATCAACGATTTCCTCGCGCTCCCACCCCAATATCACCGGCGGCGCCTGGTCTAATATGGCTTGATCAAACACCATCCAACAGCGCTCATCTTGGAGTTCCAGCAAAATTTGTTCATGCTCATCGTGTGTTTGTGCATCCTCCCGCATAAAGCGTTTGCCATCCACATCAACATAAATTTCCCATGGCGCACGGAGAGGCGGATCATTCCGCGCAAACGCCAGAACGGGTGTGGGATAGTCTTCATCGCCAAGGATTGCCCCAAAGAGCGGTAAGTGATGCTCGCCGCCGCGGATATATCCCCCGGCCGCTTCGCCAAAGGTTAAACCCGCGCCCTGACTATAAGGATAACTTGTATCGGTATAATCAACAGCACCTTCAAGCTCTTCGAACATTTCTGGATTCGACGCATAGCCACCGCATGTCATGAGAGTCTGCTTCGCACGGTATTGCGCAATCTCACCAGTCTCATTTTTCGTGATGACTCCGCGAACCGTGCCATCTTCATCCTGCAGCAGGTCTGTCACTTCTGTCAGCGTCATCAACGTCACACTGCCGTCATCAAGATGCGGTTGCAGTTCTTTTTCCAGAACCGCAAGAATTGACATCCCACCATCAGGCCCCCACACATAGCGTGTTTTGCTGTAAGGATCGTGATGCGTACCTTTGATCGGGTGCCCAGGGACAATTTCGAAACCACTCTCCATGAGCCAATCGAATGTGTCAGCTGCATTATCCACAGCCAACCGCACAATATCGGGATCAGCGGTATTCTTACTCAGGCGCATGATGTCGTCATAATGCTCTTGCGGCGTATCTTCGATACCTTTTGACTTTTGCAACTTCGTTCCCGCCGCACTCATTTGTCCTGTCGAGAGAAACAATGTGCCGCCGACTTGCGCTGCCGCTTCAATGATTAAGACACGCGCACCGCGGCGTGCCGCAAAAATAGCGGCTGGCAAACCAGCATTGCCACCGCCGATAACGATCAAATCCCAAAGCTCTTCTGTCTCTTGAGCAAAACTTTTCGGCATGATCGCCGTGCCCAAAGCACTTAGACTTAAGGATTGCAGAAAGCGCCGCTTGGTAAAACCGCGCGTCATAGAAAAAATCGAGAAATCTGTTTTTGGTTTCGTCACTGTCTATATATCCACTTATGTTCACTGGCATAAGTGTACATCATACGACGCAATTGTCATCACTTGGATTTTAAGGGGTTCAGAGTTGCTACATATAGAGCCTCTCGCCCTCCAATCCTTTGTAAAGACCGGCAACCTCTTCTGCATAACCATTATAGAGAAGCGTTGGCACCCGTTCATTAGTGCCGAGAACGCGTTCACTCGCTTGACTCCAGCGGGGATGCGGTACGTCGGGATTCACATTGGCCCAGAAACCATATTCACGCGGGCCTGATTGCATCCAAAAGGTCGTTGGGCGCTTGTCAGTAAAGTGAAACTTTACAATCGATTTGATCGATTTGAATCCATACTTCCATGGCAGCGCAAGCCGCAATGGCGCCCCCATTTGCTTGGCCACGGGTTTGCCGTATGCGCCTGTGACAAGAAAAGCGAGATCATTCATCGCCTCTTCCATTGTCACCCCTTCGGTGTAGGGCCATGGCCACCAAGTTTGTTTCTGCCCGGACGCCATGGAGGAATCATTGAAGGTTTCCATCACAACATATTTGGCCGAAGAAAGCGGTTTAGCCAGCTCAACCAATTGACTTAACGGAAAACCGGACCACGGCACCGTCATTGACCAGGCCTCAACGCAGCGATGGCGGTAGAGCCGTTCTTCCAGAGGTATTTTTGCAAGCAGGTCATCAATGCCGATCTGCATTTCGGCTTCAACCATGCCGTCTATCGTGACTGTCCAAGGGCGAATGCGAAGATTTTGCGCGTTCTCAGCAATCGTTTTGTGGGAGCCAAACTCATAAAAATTGTTATAGGTAAGATTAAACTCTTCCGGCGTAATAGGCTGGTCGAGTTTGTAGCTCTCGTTACGCGGAACCGGATAGAGTGATGCGCTGGGATCAACGTCCGGTACTGTCGGGGTGGCTTCCTCCATCGATTGGCCATCATCGCAGGCAGACAAACCCGCAAGCGCAGTGCCCGCCGCAATCAACCCTGCGGTTTTGATCAATGCCCGCCGATTGAGGAAGACATCTTCAGGGGTTGCCATCCGCTCCGGCAAGTCCCAGCGTTTTGGATTCTTAATCAGCACGGCACTCTCCTCCCATTTTGTACAACCAGCTTAACATATAACATAAGGCATCACAGCGGATTTACCCGCTCAACTGTCCTCACAAATACGTTAGATCAGGTGAAATGGGATCACTCAACGATGTCAAGAAGTTCGACTTCGAAGATTAATGTTGCGAAGGGAGGAATGACACCTGGGATCCCCGTTTCTCCATACGCCAGACGGAAAGGTATGGTAAATTCATAAGTATCGCCGATACCCATTAATGGAATGCCCTCGGTCCATCCTGGGATTACGCGTCCCAATCCAAACTCGGATGGCTCCCCGCGCGAATAGGACGAGTCAAACTCATCACCATTAATTAAGCGGCCACGATAATGCACGCGGACTTTATCCAATCGTGTTGGGCTTTGATCACTCTCCCCTTTGGAGATCACACGATACTGCAATCCGCTTTCTGTGACAGAGACACCCTCTTTTTCCGCATTTGCCGCTAAGTACGCGCGCTGCTCAACAATAAAAGTCAGCATCTCTTGCTACGGATCAATCCCATCGTCCGTGATGACCGATTCATCTTCGGTTGACATGAAAAAGGGTGTCGCAATCAGCAACGCCACCACGCTCACAGCAAGCACAATCAATGTGACGCGATTGGCCCGATCTTCAAGGGGATTATGATCGGTCATAGGCTAACTCAACGATGCACAGAAACGTTGGATGCGTTCGCACGCGTCTGTGAGCGCTTCTGTCGATGTTGCATAAGAGACGCGGAAGTGCGGCGACAAACCAAAGGCTTCGCCATGCACCACGGCAACGGCTTCTGCTTCGAGCAGTGCCGCCGCAAAATCGCCATCACTTTCGATCACTTTGCCGTCCGGCGTTTTTTTACCAATACAGCCCGCACATGAGGGATATACATAAAATGCTCCCTCCGGCGTTGGGCATGACAGCCCCGTGGCTTGGTTGAGCATAGACACCACCAAATCACGGCGCTCTTTAAAGACAGCATTCCGCTCAGGGATAAAGTCTTGCGTACCATTGAGCGCTTCCACCGCCGCCCATTGCGAAATCGATGTCGGGTTGGAAGTCGATTGCGATTGCACTTTGCCCATAGCCTTGATCAAAGCTTCCGGACCAGCCGCATAGCCAATGCGCCAGCCGGTCATCGCATAGGCTTTAGACACCCCATTCATGGTCAGTGTGCGATCATAAAGCGCAGGCTCGACTTGCGCTGGCGTGACAAACTCAAAATCGTCATAAACGAGGTGCTCATACATATCGTCGGTCAAGATCCACACATGCGGATGCTTGAGGAGAACATCAGTGAGTTTTTTGAGCTCATCCCGGGTGTACGCCGCGCCAGATGGGTTCGACGGCGAGTTAAAGATCAGCCATTTGGTTTTGGGCGTGATCGCCGCTGCCAAAGCGTCCGGTGTCAGCTTGAAGTTGGTGTCGATAGTCGCTTCAGCAAAGACCGGCGTGCCGCCCGCAAGCAACACCATATCCGGATAGGATACCCAATAGGGCGATGGGATGACCACCTCATCGCCTGGGTTCAGGGTTGCGACCATGGCATTATAAATGATCGGCTTGCCGCCCGGTGCGACAGTCACTTGGCTTGGTTTGTAATCTAGGCCATTGTCACGCTTAAACTTGGCGCAAATGGCGTCTTTCAACTCCGGAATGCCA
>JANQLI010000359.1 GCA_028280675.1 Alphaproteobacteria bacterium | reverse complement strand
CTCGGAAGTGTGATTTTGGGGAGAGATTGCTTTGACGGAGGCACATCAATCAGACCCTGGCCATGCGGCCAGTTGGGGTGAGGCCTTAAAGGTCTATGTCCGTCCGCAAGTGCTGATCATGCTGTTTCTTGGCTTTGCCGCCGGTCTGCCTTTTCTGCTTGTCTTCTCGACGTTGACCTTCTGGCTGGCGGAGCTTGATATTCAAAAAGCGACCATTGGCTATTTCAGTTGGATCGGGATCACCTATTCCGTCAAAGTGTTTTGGGCGCCTATTGTGGACCGTGTCCCTTTACCTATGCTCACCCGGCTTATGGGCAAGCGCCGGTCCTGGATGCTGCTGGCGCAAATCGGGATTGCCTGTGGACTGATCGGGATGGCTATAACCGATCCGTCTGCCAGTATTGAACAAGTGGCGTTTTTTGCGCTGCTTGTTGCCTTTTCTTCTGCAACACAAGACATTACCATTGACGCGTATCGGATTGAAGCGGCTGATGTGCGCTATCAAGGCGCCATGGCGGCGACCTATCAATTTGGCTATCGCGTGGCCATGATTGTGGCGGGGGCCGGGGCGTTATTTCTTGCAGAATTTTGGACTTGGCCCATTGCCTATCTTTGTATGGCGGCCTGTGTGTCCATTGGACTTATCACTGTTCTTGTGATCTCTGAGCCAGAGCACACCATCCTTCCCATTGTGCAATTGGATGATCCGCGTGTGTGTCAGCAGGTGGCGACGAACTTTATGTGGATTGCCGGTTTACTAGCTGGGATTGGCGCGATCGGTATTGCTTGGTCAGGACACTCTCTTTTGAAAGGCGTGTTTGGCGCATTGATTGTGCTTGCCTGTTTTTTAGTGCTGTTGTCGTCTTTTGCGCGCCAAGGGAAATCGCCTACGATTGTCGGCTGGTTTAATGGGTCTGTTATTGAGCCCTTTATGGACTTCTTCAAACGCTTCGGTGTCTTAGCGGCGATCATTTTGATTTTCGTTGGCGTGTTCCGGCTTAGTGACATATCCATGGGCAGCATGGCCAATGTGCTTTATGTGGATCTCGGATACAGCAAAGCGGATATCGCCAGCGTCGCCAAAATTTACGGCGTGATCATGAGTATGCTCGGCGCCTTTGTTGGCGGGCTATTGATTGCCCGTTACAATGTGTCGTGGCCCCTTGTGTTAGGCGCGCTGATGGTGTCCCTGACCAATTTGGTGTTCGCGTGGCTGGCAACGGTCTCGGCGGAAATCCCAAATCTTATGGCGGCCATTAGCGCAGATAACTTCAGCGCCGGGTTCGCCGGGTCCGTGTTCATCGCCTTTTTGTCAAGCTTGGTGAGTAAAGATTATACGGCGACGCAATACGCCCTCTTTAGCTCATTATTCACACTGCCTGGCAAAATTGTTGCTGGGTTCTCAGGTGTGATTGTCGATGCCTATGGATTTGTGCTCTTCTTTATTTATGTGGCGGCTTTAGGGATTCCATCGATCCTGCTGGCGCTTTATTTTATGCGTAACACAGACATCCAAAGCCTGATCGCAAGGGACGCCGCCTAACCCTTGCTTTCTTCCGTTAGGTCAAACGCCGCCATCGCGGCGATGTTGACAATGTCCGACACCGGCGCGCCGTGCGGGCAAATCTGAATTGACTTTGACAGTCCGACCAATAAAGGCCCAATCACCGTACACCCGCCCATCTCTTGTAGGATCTGGGTCGAAATCGTGGCGGAGTGCACCGCGGGCATCACCAGCACATTGGCCGGTCCGGTCAAGCGGCAGAAGGGGTAAGGCTTCATGGCGTCTTCGTTAAGCGCGACAATCGCCGACATATCGCCGTCATATTCGAAGTCATGGCTTTGAGTGTCGAGAATCTCCACAGCTTCACGTACTTTGTCCGACCGGTCTCCCATCGGTTGCCCAAAGGTCGAGTAAGACAGCAGCGCGACCCGTGGCATATAGCCAAGACGGCGCACAACCCGTGCGGCCTGTACTGCAATGTCTGCCAATTCTTCCGGTGTCGGCATTTCTGTGACGTTTGTGTCGGCAACAAAAATCGTCCGTCCTTTTGATAAAAGAATAGACATTCCGATGAGACGTTCATGGGGGATCGGATCGATAATTTTTTTAACGTCTTCGAGCGCGCTCGAATAATGCCGTGTCACGCCAGTGACCATGCCATCGGCGTGCCCGGCGGCTACCATGGATGCGGCGAAAATATTCCGGTCGGTGTTGACCATGCGTTGCGCATCACGGAGCAAATACCCTTTCCGGCGCATACGTTTGTATAAATGATCTGCATATTCGGGATTGTCATCAGAGCGCCGTGCATTATGCATCTCAAACATATTCTTATCTTTGAGGCCAATGGACTCCATGGTGTTGAAGATGCGCGCTTCGCGGCCCACCAAAATCGCTTGGCCCATGCCGCCATTTTGAAAAGCCATCGCGGCGCGAATAACCGATTCTTCCTCTCCTTCTGCAAACACGATCCGTTTGGGTTCTGATCGGACACGGGCGGTAATTTTTTGCAGCATCCGCGCCGTGGGGTCGAGTCGTGCGGTCAATTCATCGCGATAGGTTGCCATATCGTCGATGGGTTTGCGTGCCACGCCGGAGTCCATTGCAGCTTCTGCAACCTTTGGCGGGACATGGCTAATCAAGCGCGGGTCAAAAGGAACTGGAATGATGTAATTGGGGCCGTATTTGGGGCGCGCTCCGTGATAGGCGGCGGCCACTTCATCGGGCACTTCTTTGCGCGCCAGTTCCGCAAGCGCATAGGCCGCGGCAATTTTCATCGGCTCGTTGATAGTGGTGGCGCGGACATCTAACGCGCCGCGAAAAATATAGGGAAAACCCAGCACGTTATTGACCTGATTTGGGTAGTCAGAGCGCCCGGTCGCCATAATCGCATCAT
>JANQLI010000348.1 GCA_028280675.1 Alphaproteobacteria bacterium | reverse complement strand
TCATTCCAAAGGGGGTGACACGGGGATAGCAGGAGGAGACACTTATCCATGATCACGACATCATTCACACGCCGCTTTTTCGTGAGCGCATTTATGGCTTTAGGGATTTTGACCGCGCCCGCAGTCGCACAAGACGCAGCCCCCGCCGCGCCTTATAGCTCTGAGGCGCTCCTGCCGGAAGGCTATACCCCCACCGTCTTGATTACCGGATCGAATCGCGGCCTTGGCCTTGAGTTCACCAAACAATATGCCGCTAAAGGGTGGAATGTGATTGCAACCGCCCGCAAACCCGAAAAAGCAGACGATCTCAACGCGCTGGCTGCGGCAAACCCCAACATCACTATTGAGCAATTGGATGTGACCGACCATGCGCGCATTGATGCGCTGGCGGAACAATATAAAGAGACAAAGATTGATCTGCTTCTTAACAATGCGGGGATCTCAGGCAGCCCGACACCGGAGCAAATGATTGGCCGCTTGGATTACGCCAAACTTGATGATTACATCCATGTCAATGTCGCAGGCCCTGTCAAAATTTCAGAAGCATTTCGCGATCACGTCAAAGCAAGTGAAATAAAAAAGATTGCCGTCTTAAGCTCGCTCGCCGGATCTTTTGCCGCTGACGGCGGTGGCAACTTCCCTGGCGTGTTGTGGTACCAAACCAGTAAAGCGGCTTTGAACATGGCCATGACGCGCGTCGCCAAAGCTTATAAACCGCACGGCATCGCCGTGCTGCTTCTCTCCCCCGGCATGGTGGACACCCAAGGAGGCACCCTTACGAAAATGGGCATGCCCGGCCTCACAGCGATTGAAGACAGCATCACCGGGATGATTGGCGTGATTGATCAGCAATCACTTGAAACCACAGGAAGCTTTACGCGCTTCTCGGGAGAAGCTGTCGGTTTCTAATCCGTACGCAAATGCTTTACCAAAGGGGCCAGTCACAGACCGGCCCCTTTTTGATTTTTATCATCCCAGATCGGATACAATCTGCCCTATAGTGCAGCCATGAATGGGCTTGTTGGAACACTGATTAAATCGAACGGACGACCCACCGGCCGTTTGCTTTTTTGGATCAGCGCGCTTCCGCTTTTATGGCTCGCTGTCATGATCCTCTATGGAGATTTAGGGGAAGATCCGGAAAAAACGGTTAGCGAATTTGTTGGCCCGTGGGCTGTGCGCTTTTTACTCCTCACCCTTGCGATCACTCCTCTTGCAGAACTGACTCACCAGCACTGGTTAATTAAAAACCGGCGTATGTTTGCGCTCTACGCCTTCTTCTATGCCACACTGCACCTTTGCGCCTATCTGACCGATTTCCAATTGGCATGGAGCAAAATGTGGGCTGACTTTATGGGTGAGCGCAACCCGATTACCGTCGGTATTCTCTCATTCATCCTGATGATCCCCCTCGCAGCCACCTCAAACCGTGATGCGATCCGCAAATTCGGTGCGCGCAGTTGGAAACGCCTCCATTGGCTAACATATCCCGCAGCCGGATTGGCCGTTTATCACGCTTATCTCATGGTGCGCTATATCAAGGAGGAAACGCCGTGGCAGGAGTATGCCAGTGCAATTATTTTAACCGCACTGCTGTGCTATCGATTGTTTGCCAATATACCGAAATGGACACCGCTTTCGGAAGCCGATGCGAAAGCCCATCCTTTATATGGGTTTGGCGGTTGGCTGTATGCATTTTACGGTTACCTGTGCCTGCGCCTTTTGTTGAATCTCAACAACATCTTTGGGCCGCCTATAGGCATGATTGGCATGTATGGCGACGATCAATACACTATTATGCAGTTCGCCATGGGCATACAGATGCTCTGCTTCATGGTGTTCCTGGTGCTCGCGCCAACGCAACACCCAGCAACTCCCAAAGCCACGATCACTGCACTTTGCATTGGCGTTGCGGCAATGATCAGTGGCATGGCGATGTTAGAAAACTTTGATCCGCAGCGTTTTGGCGCAGTGATTATTCATCACGGACTCACCGCGCTTTTTTATGCGCTGTACCTGACCAAATCAAAACGTGTCAACATCACATATCATCAGCGCATAGCCCCTGAGACATAAAGAGGACACATCAATGCCCAGCAAAATGGAAGAGTTTGGTTTTTTTCTCACGCAAACATTCGCCACAACAAAAAACACCAAGGACTCATGGCCCTACATCCCGGGAAAGTATTTTGTTCACGACGTCACTGCTCCTGTCGCCGTCACAACATTAGGAAGCGTTGCGCTTGCCAAAGATGTGAGTCAGGCGAACCCCGAGGGTTTGTGCATTGTGGGCAAGGTGGAAACCGAAAATATTGGTATTGAAAAAATTATCAAAAACATTCTCGCCAATCCCGCTATTCAATATCTTATTTGCGCTGGCGCAGAGCCGCCAAAACACCTCACCGGTAAAACATTCGAATGCCTCTTTGAAAATGGTATTGATGACAAAAAGCGCATTATCGGATCGCCCGGTATGCGTCCTGCGCTGCCCAACACCAGCGCGGAAGAGGTGGAGCAATTTTGCAAACAAGTCACGCCTGTGATGATGATCGACTGCACGGATGTAGAGACGATTTGCGCCAAAGTGAAAGAGATCGCCGCACAGGCAGCACCAAGCAACGCCAAACCGCTGCCACGCAGCCAAGCGTCACATGAGAACATTGTCCCCAGCGACGATGTAGACTGTGTCATCGCCGCCCATCACGATCCCCATCGTATCAAGCTCGATATGAAAGGGTATTTCGTGATCAATCTTTTGGAGGATCGCTTGCAAGTAGAGCATTACGATTACAAAGAAAGATTTGTCCGCGTGATCGAAGGCGACAATGCGCGGGATATTTATCTGACTATTGTGGATAATGATTGGGTCAGCAAGCTAGACCATGCCGCTTATTTAGGAAAAGAATTGGCGCGGGCAGAATATGCATTTAAAAATGGTTTGGAATTCACCCAAGACGGCGCCTAAGCCGAGGTATCTTCAGGCGCAACATTTTCATGCCAAACAAAGCTTTTGTAATCGAACCCGGTTTCGATGGTTGGCTTCACCACATGAAAGTAGGGCGAAATATCAAAATCCCGCGGCGTGAACAGGCTGTGATGGCGGATGTGGTGAATCTCACTTTCAAGATACTGAAACTTGTCCTCATCCGCCTGCGTTTCAATATGCGGCAAGATCGGATAACGCACCTGCTGAAAGGCTTGCGCGATCAGCGTCGAACAAATGGCGCGCGTTGGATCGCCGCTGCCAAAGGCGAGCATGCGCCGCCGCCAACGGATCGGCACGGGCGGTTTGGTGATCAAGTAGCGCATGAGATCCGTGACATTCCGCACATCATATTGCTTGCCCACACTTTGTGTCATGAAAGTGATGACAGCCTCGCGGTCCTCTTCGGTCAAGGCCGCCGGACGACAGATGCGTGTGTTAAAGGTGGCGTATTTACTGAGCGGGACTTGAATGACGCCCTCTTCCGCCAACGCCTCAATGAGTTGGCCATTCCCGATATAGAACGCGGAATGCGACCAGGTGGATTGGGTGAGGTATTTAATCACAGCACTGATGCGTTTATTGCCTTCTACCAGCAACACATCGCCCGGGCGCAAACATGCCTGTAACGTCTCCGGATCGGTAATGGCAAAGGGTTCGTACTCCCCGGAGGTTTTGTCCAGGTACGTCAGAATCCAATGTGAGATTTTACCGGTGATCCAAGACCACATTTTCGATGCCGTTTCTCTGCCGCAAACCTGCATAGTCTAACGGCAGAGATATTCGCTCAGCAAGCCCTAGAGCAAACCCAGATTTAAGTGAATCGCGGTTTTGCTCTATATATGTGTATTCGCGCTTCTTATCGGAAAAACGGTTCCGCCTTTTCCGGAAGCGCTCTAGCCTTCGAAACGCTCAAGCAAATCGTCCGTGATGCCATATTCTTCGGCAAGCTCTTTGAACAAAGCGCCCGTCACCATATCCGCACCCTTATTGCGCACAAATTCTTCGGTGTTTTTGACCACCATCTCGCGCACGCCTACAGGAATCCGCATCATTTGCTTCTGCGCGTCATTGTCCCATTGCATGGTGAATTCGATCTTGCCGCCAGCGAGACCTTGCGGCGGCTCCATCAATTCATGCTCGGAAACCTCACCGCCATAGGTGTGATAGTAAAGACGGCGGCTTTCATCGCCCAAACCAATCGGCAGGTTCATCTCCGGCAAACGCTCTTTGCGCGGCATATCCTTCAAGCCTTCTTTCATCAGAATCGCTTTGATATTGGCGATCACGATGCCGCTGCTTTTATGCAGGATTTCAATCTGATCGACATCGCACTCCATCACTTGCGGACATTCCGCAATGGTGGGCGGTTTGACATATTTCGATGGCACAGTGGTAAAGCGCGTGTGCTCAAGCTCATTGACCCCTTCCGGCCAAAAGCGCGCCGTTTCCATCATATCATCCAAATAGTCGGCGCTTGGACAATTGATCACAAACTCACCGGTTGCTTGGATATTTTGGAACGTATGGGAATCTTGACGAAAGCCCACCATCATACGCGGTGTTTTCGCCATCACATCATATTGCATAATGTGCGAATAGGGCGCGGCGTTGACGCGGCCCTTTTCATCAAGTGTGGTGATAATAGTAATGAGTTTTGGAAACACCCACATATCGGTGTACCAAAACGGTCGGATCTTCACTTCCTCATGCATAGGAGTGTGCCTTTCGGGCTATCATAGCCCAATGGGTCCCAACCTCCTCCGAAAGGCGCAACTGCACCTTCCCCAAAATGTTATCGCACCCCATGGCGCCATAACGATACGCACACACCTGCGAGTCAGATCAACGTGTGACGTGACTCGCAGAGTTGAAAATGGGCTTAGCCGCCCATGCGTTCTTTGTTGACTTTATCAACGAATTCTTTGTCGATGACGCTGAGGCCTTCTTCTTTGGCTTTGCCAACGATCGCTTTTAGCGCCATGCCACGGAACATGGATGGAACAGCAACCAAACCTTGCGCAGCGTCATCTGTGATTTCAAGCGCGGCGTCAATAGCTTTCACTTCGTCTTTGACTTTTTCGATTTCCGACATGGATACTAACCCTCTTTTTTCGTGTCGTATGGATCACCCCAAGTACGGCCCAGTGTCGGCATCCGGGGGCGACGCGTTCACCCGCTCCATCCCCAACGAGGACGGTAGTCGGCATTGACCAAGCCTACCTTAAATCCGTCTTAACGGCTACGGCTCACTTGATGTCATGACAAAACATCGCAGAATCGCGGGCATCGCCAACCCTTCCCGGGCCCTGGCCAAAGGGTGGGCACACGTGGCAACTCGTCAAGATTTTCTGACTTCAACAGAGGTTAGACAATTGGTGATGTTGGCTGTGCCTTCAAAAAGAGGGGACGCAGCAGCAAGGCCGCCAGGCCCGTCACCAGGGCCACCCCAACAACAAAGAGCCAACTGGCTGCCTGTCCTTGGGCCGCGTCATTGACAGCCCATGCCACCACGCAAATACCGACAGCATTGGCTCCGGTGGTCAATCCATGAAGCCATTGCGCGCCCGTCGTCAGTAAGAGCGCAAAGAAGTATAGCGTCAGTTGGGAACAGACCATCTGTAGAAAAACAGCAGGATTGTCAAAAGTGACATAGAGGGCAAGCGTCGATGCCAGACCGACAATGCCAAGGACTGGGAACGGATTATGATCGGTGAGATAGAGACCACAAAAGGCGATGACACCGGCGAGTATCGTCACATGAACCCACCACAGGGACCCAGCACATGCGATCACAATCAAAGCCATACTCAGGACCAAAAACGCATAAAACAAAAAGTCGCATAACGATGTGCCATTGGCGCTGGCGCAGTCTTCGGTCAAAAACCACTCATCGATGGTGTTCTGCGCAATCTCAAAGGCGCTGCTGACCATCATCAAGATAATGGCAAGGATAAAGAGAAAGGGAAAATCCATTTGCCCGCTGACATAGAGCCATTCTTTTTGCACCACATACAAAAGCACAAGGGGTGATAAAAGCGTCAGCAGATGCGCCATCAACACCCAAACCGCTGTGCCAAAAGGCAACCGGATTGCTTGTGCGAGACGTGAGACGGTCGTCATAGTGGTGCGCTCCTCCCTTATACCGGCAAGCCAAGAAGACGGTGCGTTTCCGCAATGAGTTTCTTTCGCAAGTCCGGATCATGGGACAAGGGGGATGTGTCCTTTTCTTTGCAATATTCCCAATATTTTCCTGTGATCCCTTCGACATCAGGAGAACTTGCGAGAAACACGTAAGTTTGCGCAGAGCGTTCCGGGTCCATGAAAAAGGGGCGAAAAATCTGCGTGCCAAGTTTCATGACACCCCGCATGTGCCGATAAATATTCGTTGCGATAAAATAACCGGGCGAGACCGCGTTGATCGTTACACCGGTGTCTTTGAACTGCTCAGCCAAGTGATAGGTCGCCAACACCATCGCGAGTTTTGCCCGGTGATAGGCTTTAAACGCTGCGCCATGTGCATAACGCCGCCCCTTCCACACTGTCTTAGAGGCAAGATCATCAAAATCCAAACCGGGTCCCGTTTTATGGGCATCCGATGAAATCTGGATAATCCGTGCTGGGGCACTTTCCATCAAGCGCTCTTTTAAAAGATGAATCAGCAAGTAATGGCCAAGATGCATAATGGCGAAATGCTGTTCCTGCCCTTGCGGGGTGAGTTTATATTCCGGGTCGGTGAGTCCGGCATTGTTTATCAGAACATCGACACGGTTATATGTGCTGAGAATGTGACCGGCAAAACGGCGAACATGATCTAAGTCCCCCATATCGCAAGGCACGAAGTCCACTTTGGCATTGCCTGAGAGCGCGATGATGTCATCGCGAGCCTGTGCGCCCTCTTCCACTTCGCGATCACAGAGGATCAACGTCGCCCCCATTACGGCGAGTTCACGGGCGGCAATGCGCCCCATGCCGCTAGCCGCGCCAGTCACCACGCACACTTTCCCTGCCATATCGATGTTATCCATACGCGGTGTATGTGCGGTCATCCTTTAGCCGAGCAAAATTTTCGGGTCCATGCCCGATTGTTCCATCTGGGCATAAATGACATCGGCGGTGATTTCCTCATGGCCGTTCTCTTGCGCAAAGTCCTCCACTGCTTCAATCGCCATTTCGATAATCGGTTTGGGGGTTTTGCGAATAAGCTCTTCCGCTTCCGCATTCCAATGCATGGTCAAAGGAAGATCCCCCATATCGGCGCCCGTGCCAGCCACTTTCGCCGTCAATTTCGTAACGCCGCGCATGACAGAGCCTTTGGCCTTGGCCAGAAATCCTTCCGGTTTACCGGCCACGTGATCAGCCGCCGCCCTTGATTTGTGATTGGCCTTCTGACGCTCTTCTTTGGCTTTTTGCTTTTTCCAATAGTCAGAATGGTCCGGCCGCGTATGCTCATAAATCGCTTTGGCGTCAGGCACGTCCGTGACGATCTTGATCATACTGTCGGCATATTCCATCGGCACGATGACGAACATTTCTTCCGGACGTAACTTATTATTCATCCGCCCGCCAATATCACCAGGTGTAATAATAACGTTGTTATAATGCCACGGCGTGGCAAAGAGCTCGCTGCAAAATGAAATGCCTGCTGCCCCGCGCGGCGGCGTGCCATCCAACACGGTGCGCGCCCCGCCAATAAAGTTCGCCATATAAGGCGTACAAACCACCACAAGCCAATCGACCTTGACATCATCGGGAATTTTATCAAGCGGGCCTGCGCCTATTGCAACAACCATATTTTGCGGCAAAATATAATCGCCGGACTTTATCCGCTGCGCACCAAAGTCTGTATACGCACTAATGTTCTTCGCAAGGTATTGCCCGTTTCTGATCTCTTCCGTGCCTTCGTGCACACCGGCAGTAAACGCCCCCGCAAGACAATCTTGGCTTTCGCGGGTGAAGTGCACCAAGTCTTCATCATCCATCGCGAGACGCACAATGGCGCACGGGTCGACTTGCCGCGCGTCATACGCGGGGGGCACAGAGTCGTAAAACAAACTGATGCCCACCGGTTTTCCGCGGACCTTCCCCTCCAGCGCGTCACAAATATCCTGCAGCGTTGCCATATGTCTCTCCCAAACACTTTATGCCTTTTCTTTGCCGTCAACATATTATATGTAATTACATATATCAATCGCAATCTGATATGCACGGAGCCATCATGTCAACGCCGCGCCCAGCCGCAGACGCCACACCCGAACCGACACTGGACTTAGGTCTGGATCGTATTCTGCTGCTGCCCTATTTGCTGAATCGTTTGACCAGCCAAAGCAATCAATTGTGGCTCGAACAAATCCGCGATAAGGGCCTGACCATTCCACGATGGCAAGTCCTGGTTATCTTGCGCAGCTATAACGGCTGTAAGATCAGCACCTTAGTGGAATTGAGCGGGGCCGAGCAGCCGATCTTGAGCCGGGTCATTGACCAAATGGAGCGGGATAACCTTGTAGAGCGCCGCAAATCTGAGAAAGACCAGCGGATCAAGCAGGTCTGGATCACGGAAAAAGGCCGGAACATCCATGATTCCCTGATGCCCGCGGCAGAGGATTATGTCTATGCACTGGCCAAGCCGCTGAATCGGCAAGAACGTAACCAATTGATTTCCTTGCTGAATCGCATGGTGCACGCGTAAAGCCGCTTGGCGCCCTTCAAAGCTTTTCATTCGCCAATCCCTTGAAACAATTGGTTTTTCGCGAAACCGCCCCCGATGTGACGGCCATCACAGCGGCAATGACCGCTCGTCCCTAAAGTGATCTCAACAACACCGGGATCACCACACACAAAGGACGAAAACAATGTTGGGACATGCTTTTTCACTCTTCACATCCATCAGCATCATGTGCGGGTCAGCAAGCCTTTACATTTTCTTTTAATCGCAACCGCCACAAGATAATGGAGACGAAGACAATGCATATTCTTGACCTTCTGGATCGCTGCGTCGCCTGGTCTGTGCTGTATGGGATCCTTCTCATCTGCGCCAATGCAGATCAGCTTTTCCAGTAAGACTGCGTGCACTTAATCTTGATTGCGCAGATAGTAGCGCCGCGTTGGAAACGGCTTTTTCAAATCCGCGAACGCAGTTCCATGCGACACAGGTGTTCCCCCTCCACGTCCTTGCGCCGCATCCATGATCAGATCATAACGCTTCTGCGTATCGGGGTGCCCGGCGAATAACGATGTTCGCCCTTTCGATTTTTTCGGAATTGTTTCGAGAAGCGTTTGATAAATTTGCGCGCCTTTCACCAAATCATGTCCCGTCCGATCAAACACCGTTGCGATATGCGCATCCGCCTCATATTCTGAGTCGCGCGCATACCCGGATGTCACAAGCCGCATAAGCGGGCCTTTCAAGACCCCGCCGCCAACAGCCGCGGCCGTCGCCGCATCGCCTTCCAATTCACTCACCAAAGCCTTTCCCGCAATGTTAGAGAAGCCATCGACGAAATCACCTTTTTTCATTTCCGTTTTAGCATGACTAAGGTCCACATGCCCCATCTCATGGGCCACCACCGCGGCCAGTTCATGCTCATTTTCAACATAGCGCAGCAGGCCTTTATTGATGCCAATCTTTCCGCCCGGCAACGCCCATGCATTGATGTGGTCATTGTCAATCACGGTGACATCCCATGAAAAAGCAGGCCGCAGGCTTGTGGCAAAAAGCGGAGATGTAAACCGCTCCACACCAGATTGCACAGACCTGTTTGCATAAGCCCCACCAAGCGCATCAATAAAAGGCCCGTAATAACTTTCCCCGATACGG
>JANQLI010000335.1 GCA_028280675.1 Alphaproteobacteria bacterium | reverse complement strand
GTGATGCGTGCCGAACCGCATTTCAAGATCTGTGACGCGGATACGGGGGTGTTGCGCGATGTTTTCCGCATGCTGCAGGCGCGTTTCATAATCGGCTGTCTCGTCCGAGGCCTTCAATGGGTTTTGCGGGGAAACCACCCACCACACTTCATTCAAGTTCAATCGTTTGAGAGCGACCACGCTGATGTGCCGGTGGCCATCATGGGCCGGATTGAAAGACCCGCCAAGAAGGCCAATGCGCATATGACGTGTCACACTGTGCGGAAGCGGCAAACCTTGGTGGGTGTGAGTCACATCGTCCTCAATTCTTAAGGCCGCGTTTGTCCGCTGCCGCGCACAACATATTTAAATGTGGTCAGTTGCTCTGCGCCAACAGGGCCAGGGCTGTGCAGGCGGCCTGTGGAAATGCCAATCTCTGCGCCCATGCCAAACTCGCCTCCATCGGCAAACTGTGTGGACGTGTTGTGCATGACAATGGCGCTATCGACCGCATTCAAAAAACGCTCTGCGTGATCGGCGCTGTCGGTGACGATGCAATCGGTGTGATGAGAGCCATATTGATCGATATGTTGAATGGCGCCCTCCACGCCCTCCACCACTTTGATCGAGATAATGGAATCTAGATATTCCGTCATCCAATCATCATCGCTGGCAGCGCCAATGCGATCATCAATGGCGCGGGACGCGTCATCGCCGCGCAGTTCGCAGCCTGCGGCGATCAACGCATCAGCAATCGGCGGCAAGTGCGAAGCAAGGACTGCGCGATCAATGAGCAATGTTTCGGTCGCCCCGCAAATACCAGTGCGGCGCATTTTGGCATTGACGGTAATGTCTTTGGCCATTTCAAGCTCGGCCGCGCCATCGATATAGGTATGACATAGCCCTTCGAGATGCGCGAGCACCGGCACGCGCGCTTCGGTTTGCACCCGTTCAATCAAGCTTTTGCCGCCGCGTGGAACGATCACATCAACATAATCTGTCATATCTTTGAGAAGGGCGCCGACAGCCGCGCGATCCGTTGTCGGGATCAATTGAATGGCAGTTTCGGGCAACCCGGCTTCACGCAAGCCCGTTGTGAGGCAGGCATGTATTGCACGCGACGAATAAAAGCTTTCCGATCCGCCGCGCAAAATAACAGCATTGCCTGCTTTCAAACACAGCGCGCCTGCATCCGCCGTCACATTTGGGCGGCTTTCATAAATAATGCCAATCACACCCAAAGGCACGCGCACACGCGAAATATGCAAACCATTTGGCCGGCGCCAATCAGTGATGATGTCGCCAACAGGATCGGACAATGCAGCGATGGATTCGACGCCTTGCGCCATTGCGTCGATGCGCGCTTCATCCAAGATCAAACGATCGAGAAACGCGCTTGAGATGCCGTTTTCTTTTGCGGCGGCGACATCTTTTGCATTGGCCGCCAGAATACCGTCCTTTTGTGCGCGAATGGCTGTCGCCATTGCGTGCAGGGCTGTGGTTTTTGTCTCACCCGTGGCAACGGCAAGCGCGGCGGCGGCCTGGCGTGCGTGCTGTCCCATGCCTTGCATCAAGGCCTGAATGTTTTCTGTCTCAGTCTTCGTTTTACGCGTCTTCATCTTACTCGTCTTCATCCTGTGCGCGCAGGGCAAGGTCATTGGCATGCACCATGGCGCTGCGTCCTTTATAGCCAAGCACGTCTTCTATGTCCTCGCTCTTATAGCCTTTGATTTTGCTTGCGTCTTCGCTGGAATAGGCGCTCAAACCGCACGCGAGTTCATGGCCCTGTTTATCTTGAATAGACACGGTGTCACCGCGTTCGAAGCTGCCGTCCACATGTATGACGCCCGCTGGCAGCAGGCTTTTGCCTTTCTTCAGCGCGTTCACAGCGCCATCATCAATCACAATGATGCCGTCGCGTTTCAAAGAGCCTGCAATCCATTGCTTGCGCGCGGCTTTTGGTTTTATTTTTGGTAGAAACCAAGTTTGGCGCCTAGATACATCTTCGATAGCTTTTAAAGGGTTGTTTATACGTCCATCGGCAATAACCATTCTACAACCTGCATCCATGCAAATTGATGCAGCTTGAATTTTGGTAACCATCCCACCTGATCCCATACGAAAGGCATCCCGTGCATTAACTTTGCCAGCCATAGCTTTAATCTTAGGTGTAATTTTAATTACGTGATTTATTGGTGTAGCATTGATATGCTGAGTAGGGTCTCTAGAATATAATCCATCTATATCTGAAAGTAGAATTAAAGTGTCCGCACTGATCATTTGGGCGACTCGTGCAGCAAGACGGTCATTGTCTCCATAACGAATTTCATTCGTGGCAATGGTATCATTCTCGTTGATGATTGGGATAGCTTTTAAGCGGAGTAAAGTATCAAGTGTATTTCTTGCATTTAAATAACGACGCCGGTTTTCTGAATCTTCAAAGGTCAGCAAATTTTGAGCAATTTTAATGTTATATTTTTTAAGTGTTTCCTCATAAGCATGCGCTAAGTGAATTTGACCAGCCGCTGCTGCTGCCTGACTCTCCTCAAGTTTGAGTATGCCGCTGTGAAGATTTAACGCTCTCCTTCCGAGTGCGATAGCCCCAGAAGATACAATGGCAACTTCACGTCCTTTTCGGTGATAATCTTTTATATCTTCAGCTAACGATTTCAGCCATGTGGTGTTTATTTTATTGGTTTGTTTATTAACAAGTAAAGATGAGCCAATCTTCACGATTATCCGTTTGGCCTCGTGTACGTTAGCAAGAATATGAGATATTTCATTCATTACTTATAAACTTTCATGGTTGCCACGTTGTGTCTTGTGGGCCAAGGGCGTCGCGTTCTTCCTGATCGCGCATTGCATCAATATTCTTGAGGAGCGCACGGTTAACATCTTCCGTTCCCTGATGCGTTGCCGCAGAGAGCTGGTACACAGGCCCATCATGGGCGGCGCGCAAGATCGCCAGCTTTTCGTGTATCGCATCCTCATCCAGGGCATCGCATTTATTGAGCGCAAGAATACATTTTTTGTCAGCAAGGCCATGGCCGTACGCCACCAATTCTGCGCGGATGGTGTGGTAATCGCTTGCCACATCGTCTGCGGTGCCATCAACCAAGTGCAAAAGTGTGGCGCAGCGCTCGACATGGCCGAGGAACTTATCGCCCAGCCCTGCGCCTTCATGCGCGCCTTCAATGAGGCCAGGAATATCAGCAAGCACAAACTCACGCCCATCCACGTAAACGACACCAAGTTGCGGCGTTAATGTGGTGAACGGGTAATCGGCAATTTTCGGCTGTGCGCGGCTGACGACCGAGAGAAATGTTGACTTGCCAGCATTTGGCAACCCCACCAGACCGGCATCGGCGATCAGTTTGAGGCGAAACCACAGCCAGCGTTCTTCCGGGTCTTGGCCGGGATTGGCTTGGCGCGGGGCTTGGTTGGTTGAGCTTTTAAAATAAGCGTTTCCGAAACCGCCATTGCCGCCTTTGGCCAGGAGAACGCGCTGCCCCACTTCGGTAAGGTCGGCGATCAGCGTTTCATCATCCTCTTCGAAAATTTGTGTGCCGACAGGCAATGCCATAACAACGTCATCGCCTTTCGCGCCGTGGCGGTTTTTTCCCATGCCATGGGTGCCTTTGCCCGCTTTGAAGTGTTGTTGGTAGCGATAATCAATGAGGGTGTTGAGCCCAGAGACGCATTCCGCCCACACGTCGCCGCCGCGGCCGCCATCACCGCCATCAGGGCCGCCAAACTCGACGTATTTTTCACGGCGAAAGCTGATGCAGCCAGCACCGCCGCCGCCGCTTTTGACAAATACTTTCGCCTGGTCGAGGAATTTCACGATGTTGTTTCCGCTTGCTGCATGTGACGCCACTGTTCTTGCGTGAGGATCAAACGATGACACCCTGTTTGATGTCCACGCGCAAGACAGTCCCGGCTTTCGATAGTGTTGGTGTACTGAAAGCCAACTTTTTTCAAGACCTTACCAGAAGGCGCATTATCAATATAGTGGCCTGCAACCAATTCATTGATGCCAATACGCTCAAACGCGAAGCTTGTGACGGCCTTAGCGGCCTCTGTGGCAAAGCCATGGCCCCAATAAGGTTGGCCGATCCAATAGCCCAGCTCCCAGCCATCCTTCATATTATGTAGACCAATAACGCCTACGGGGCTTTCAACTGAAATTGTGAAGACATAATTGTCTTCGGGTATTGCATTAACCTTAGAAATGAAATCACGTGCATCATTGTGATGATAAGGGTGAGGCACTCTTTCCAAATATTTGGCGATTTCAAAATTATTGAGAAGCTCACTCACCCAGATGATGTCGCCATCATCGATAGATTTCAGCGTCAATCGCTCAGTTGTTAAAATTATCTCTGACAAATGCTCTGTCATTGTCTTTGCGGATGCGCCAGTCCCATGAAAAAAGGGAGATGGCGATCCATCTCCCTTCACATAAACTGTCTCAAGATGACCGCAGGTGATCGCGGTCATATGTCACCGCGTTACTTGACGTCTGACGGCATGACGGAGACATAAGTCCGGCCGCCACGCTTGGTTTTAAACTGCACGTTGCCTTCGACTTTGGCGAAGATGGTGTGGTCTTTGCCCATGCCAACATTATCGCCGGGGTGCCATTTAGTGCCCCGCTGACGCAGAATGATGTTGCCAGGGATGACGCTTTCGCCACCGAATTTTTTCACGCCAAGGCGGCGGCCCGCTGAATCACGTCCGTTTCGGGATGACCCGCCTGCTTTCTTATGTGCCATGACTTACTTCTCCTCAGCGTCCGCTTTTGGGGCGGCTTTTTTCGCGGCTGCTTTTTTGGGCGCAGCTTTCTTGCCTTTAATATCCAGAATCTTGACCACGGTCAGATCTTGGCGGTGTCCTTTTTTGCGGCGGTAGTTATGACGGCGCTTTTTCTTGAACACGATAATTTTGTCGCCGCGGCCTTGCTCAAGCACTTCCGCTTTGACGCTCGCGCCAGCCACAAGAGGCGTGCCCACGGTTGCGTCGCTGCCATCGTCTTTGGCGCCGCCGACCATCAGCACGTCTTTAAATTCGATTGTGTCACCGGCTTCCCCAGCCAGTTTTTCGACCTTGATAATGTCATCTTTGGCGACTTTGTACTGCTTGCCGCCTGTCTTGATTACTGCAAACATGGGGTTCATTCCATTTCTTGGCAGCCCGCACGCCCCTCATGTGTGAGGCGGGACCGCATACGCTGTTTGGCGAAGCCGCGAATATACTTCTCGCGCGGCCCCTGTCAAGCGCCAAATCGGGGCGTTCGACATCCCGGAAAATTAAGGATTTCCAGGGGTTTTCGCAGGCTGTAACAGGGCCGTTAGGCAGGCTCGCAATTCGCTGCGAAAGTCCGATGGTGTCAGGTCAAATGCCGCCAAGATTTTGCTGCGGTCGAGTTCCGAATTTTTCGGCCGTTTCGCCGGGGTGGGATATTCTGATGTGCCGATCGGCCAGAGCATTTTTGGCGGTTTTGCGCCCATTTTTGAGGATTCTTCGAAGATCGCCCGGGCAAAGTCATACCAGCTCATAGCTTGGCTGCCGCCATAATGGTAGGTGCCATAGGCTGTGTCCGCTCCGCTCAAGATATGTTGGGCGACAGCCGCGAGCGTGCGCGCGATTTCAGCGGCGGAGGTTGGGCAACCGCGCTGGTCATGAACGACATTCAGCTCGTCCCGCTCGGCCCCAAGGCGCAGCATGGTTTTGACGAAATTCCCCCCATAAGGGCTATAGACCCAAGCTGTCCGAAGAATGATGTGCTGTGCCGTGGCGGCGCGGACGGCCTCTTCGCCTTCCGCCTTGCTGCGGCCATAGCTGCTTTGCGGGTTGATGCGATCGTCTTCGTGATAGGCGCTCGCCTTCTCGCCATCGAACACATAGTCCGTGGAGATATGCAGAAAAGGAATGTCTCGTTCCGCGCAGGCGGCGGCCATTAGACCTGGTGCGTCCCGGTTCACGGC
>JANQLI010000323.1 GCA_028280675.1 Alphaproteobacteria bacterium | reverse complement strand
GAAAACCGGTAAGGTGGATGATACGCTCGCCCTCTTTTTTGGCAGCTTAGTGCGCTACACTATTATCGCGCTGACGGTCATCATTGTTTTAGAGCGCTTTGGCGTTGAGACCACAAGTTTGATTGCTCTTCTCGGCGCAGCGGGTCTTGCCATTGGATTGGCGTTACAGGGGACGTTGAGTAATGTGGCCGCCGGGGTGATGCTATTGTTCTTTCGTCCTTTCAAGATTGGGGACTTTGTTGAGGTTGCCGGTGTCTCCGGTACTGTGAAGGCCATCACATTATTTGTGACCGAGCTGGCCAGTGGCGATAATGTGCATATTATCGTTCCGAATAGCGATGTCTGGGGCACCGCTGTGAAGAATTATTCTTTCCATTCGACCCGCCGGATCGATCTTATGATTGGGGTCGGGTATGACGATAATCTCGATACGGCGCGGGATGCTATTCTCAGCGTTATTTCTGCTGATGGCCGCGCGCATCGTGATCCAGCACCGACGGTCGCGGTTGCAGAACTTGCCGACAGCTCGGTCAATTTTGTTGTCCGCGTGTGGTGCGACAGCGGCGATTATTGGGCTTTGAAATGGGATCTCACAAAAGCCATTAAAGAGAAGCTCGATGCGGAAGGGCTGTCCATTCCGTATCCCCAGCATGATGTGCATCTGATTAACAATGACGCAGCCTAAGCGCCACAATACGCGCTCACGTCAAACTGTCATATATATGGCGTAAGAGACTGAGCCAGGAATGAAGATACAGAAGCATGGTTGAGAAGAAAGGCTTCGTTCAGCTTTTGGCAGTTTGCGCGCTCACCCTGACAGGGTGTTCGACTTTCACTGGCGTTTTCCCGTCTGAAGCGGAACGCAGCGGAGACTCACTATCCGCGCAGCCTTTATCCTCATCGGTGCTCATCAAGACGGGCGATAAGCTGCTGATCGATGTCCCGCAAGCAGAACGATTTAATGGCATTGTGGCGGTGAGCCCAAGTGGCACCATTACGCACCCCGTTTTGGAGCCATTAACCATAGCAGGTTTGGATTTACAATCGGCTGGACAGGCCATATCTGATGCGATTGCGGCCAAACGGCAGATTCAGCCAAGGGTTCGGTTAAGTGTTCTGAACTATCCACCTATTACACTCTCTGGGGAAGTGGTTAACAGCGGCCAATATCCTTATATACTTGGACTTAATCTTGCACAGGTATTAGAGGAGGCTGGTGGGTTAACGTATCGGGCTGATCGATCGCGCGCTTTTGTGAGGGGGTTCAAAAGCGGCGCAAAACGGGAAGTCCGCATCTCCCTAGCAACCAAATTGAAACCTGGAGATCATATAATGATCCCCCAACGTTATTTTGATTAAGTGGTATAAAGCCCGGCCAATATGTGTTGAGATACATGCGATGACAGTAAAAATTCAGCCCGTCATACTCTCAGGCGGTGTCGGCAGTCGATTATGGCCGCTCTCTCGTGCGAACTATCCAAAACAACTCCTTGATTTAGTTGAAGAAAATAGCAGCATGATCCAGGAGACGGCAAAGCGTGTCGGAGATTCGGCGCATTATCTGCCGCCGGTCATTATCTGCAATGAAGAGCACCGGTTTACCATTGCCGCGCAACTTCAGGATATTGGCATCACACCGTCTGCGCAGGTGCTCGAACCCTTTGGCCGAAACACAGCCCCAGCGGCTGCCGTCGCGGCGCATCTTGCTGTTCAGAGCGATCCAGAAACCATTCTTTTGCTGCTTCCCGCAGACCATTATATCAAAGATATCAAAGGCTTTACTGATTTAGCTCAGAAAGGGTCTCAACTTGCGAAAGAGGGGCATCTGATCACCTTTGGGATCACGCCGCGGTCCCCGGAAACCGGCTACGGGTATATTAAAGCCGGTCAGACCGTTGGAGAGGGCCACAAAGTCAGCCAATTCCGTGAAAAACCTGACCTAAAGACAGCGAAATCCTATCTCGCGGAAGGCGGATATTATTGGAACAGCGGTATCTTCATGTTCCGCGCTGACACGCTTTTGAAGGAGATGCGTGAATACTGCCCTGAAATCGTTAACCATGCGCAGATCGCCCTGCAACACGGCACACATGACCTAGACTTTATCCGTTTAGATACGACCTCATTTGAGCGCTGTCCCTCAGATTCACTGGATTATGCGGTGATGGAGCATACCCAGCATGCCGCCGTCATTCCTGCCGATATTGGCTGGAACGACATCGGCTCATGGGCGTCCTTATGGGATATTGCGGAAAAATCATCGGAAGGGAATGCCTCTGTCGGGGATGCCCATTTGCATGATTCGCAAAATACGTATGCACATGCCACGCATCGTATGGTTGCCGCTGTTGGGGTGAAAGATCTGGTTATCGTTGAAACCAAGGATGTGGTGCTGGTTGCCGACAAAGCACAGTCAGAAAATGTAAAGAAGATTGTGCAAGACTTGCAAAAACAGGGGCGCAGTGAGCATATCGCGCATCCTCGTGAATATCGGCCTTGGGGCTTTTTTGAATCGATTGAGATGGGCGAGAAACATCAGGTGAAGCACCTCTGCGTCAATCCAGGAAGTAAGTTATCTTTGCAGATGCATTATAA
>JANQLI010000292.1 GCA_028280675.1 Alphaproteobacteria bacterium | reverse complement strand
TCGGCGCTGCTATCCTAGCAGGTATGGCGATATGGGCCTTTACAATCAAAGTTCCTGATCCGAAGGATCGTCCCTAAGGCAAAGCCTGCCCGTCAACATTCTCAGGACGGTAAAACATTCCTGCGACCAAGCTTTTGCTCATGCGCTGGGCACGCTGTAGAAACGCTGCCGCCAAATCGGGGTGATAAAGATCGGATGTTGTGTGTTCGAAAAGCGAAAGCCAGCGCGAAAAGAGCTCTTCTGCGATCCCTGGTACGTCTTTGTGACTGCCTAGAGGGTCACCTTTATAGCCTCCATCGGCCAACATGACAGAGCACCAAAATCGCGTGAGCGTTTGAAAGTGTGGCTCCCAATCCGCAATATGCGCATTGAAAATCGGACCAAGCACATCATCTTTCCGCACTCTGCCATAAAAAGTTTCCACAAGAACGCGGATATTCGCTTCGGTTACAGCCTGAAACATTAGGCAGCAATCAACTCAATGAGGGCGCCACTTCCAGGACAGGTCACAAGCGCTGTGCGTTTCGACCCCATGCCCGGCAAATCGCACACCATCGCATCGCTGATAATGTCGCCGCCCAGGTTTTTCACCTGCACACATGCATTGTCGAGATCGTCAACAACAAAACTTTGCGCGAGATAACCAATGTTAGGCGGCGCCGCCCGCGGGATCGCATCTTCCACCTCGTAATTGACGGGTTGGGAGAGAACAATTTTGCCGTAAAGATGTCCAGGATTAAGAAAGATAATGCGGTTAAGCGCATTTTCCGGCCGTCCCAACATGGCGTTTGTTGCTGGATTGCCCATTTCCTGATCAATGACCACCGCCATGCCCAGCACATCGCGGTAAAACGCAAGCGCTGGATCGGCCTCTTTCGGGGCGTGGGTGGACGTGGCGACAGGGGTAAAATTGGTGCGGCTTTGCGGCGCGCTTTCCAAGGCCACGCGCATTTGCCCAATTGTGGTCTCGGGACCACCGCCAGTGAGCTCGACCAGGTTGATGGCCACGCCGCCAGGCCCATCAAAGAAGCACTCAACAGTGCCGCCCTGGCTTTCGTCAATATCTGGCTTAACTGGCTCGGCCCAGAAATCAATGCCGACTTCGCGTAAGCGTTCGACCGCTTTGAAACAATCATCGACATGGAAGTTCAAATTATAAAGGCCGTAGACAGACCGGGCAGCGGCGGCCCGTACAGTCTCGCGGTCGCCGCCAAAATCGAGAAGCAAAATGCGGCCAATGGGTTCTTCATCCAAGCCGATCACCGCGGCATCCGCAGCGGCACCTGCTGGCAGATTCCAATGCGTGGTGAAGGCTTCCCCATCAAGACGCCCTTGCCAGAGAGTGTCCAGCCCCATGATGGAATCGAAAAACGATATAGCGTCAGCCAAATTTTCAACACCGATCACAACTTGCGAAAAGGGAACACCCATCTGTTATCTCCTTCGGATATTATTTGCCTCTGATAGCAGATGCCGCCACTCAGAGCACATGGCCAGCGAGCAACACCCACATGGCGATCACACACATATTCCCCGCGACAAATGCAAATAACCGGTGCATGACATTGTTATACGTCAAATGAATGAACGCGTGGACCGCTCGGCAAGCGACATATATCCAGGCCAGCATCACCATCATGTTTGTCTCATAAGACTGGACGATAGCGAGTATCGCCACTGCGTAAAACAGCACCGGAATTTCAAATAAATTGGCATA
Source organism: Alphaproteobacteria bacterium (assembly GCA_028280675.1). Lineage (GTDB taxonomy): Bacteria > Pseudomonadota > Alphaproteobacteria > SMXP01 > SMXP01 > JANQLI01. Next base: position 5,980 of record JANQLI010000292.1, on the reverse strand, counting down.
GGCATTTGTGCCTTTTGCGACATCTTCCGGCATCACCGCCCCTTGGAAAACGCGGTAATATGAGAGCCTCACCGTCCTGGTTTGAACAGAGCGCACACGCCGTAAAAAAGCGATGAGCAACACCACAAATGTCAGAAAAACAAGTGCCAGAATTGGTTCAATCATCGGATATCTCCTCTCGCTTCGCTTGAGGAGACTACTCTTATTCTTCTACGCCTGCCAATTTTTTCGCGCGGGCCTTTTTCTCTTCCATTTCAGCAAGACGCGCAATCAAGATACGTTGCGCTTGAGGCGAACCGGCGCCATGCATGCTTTCGGTGAGATAACCAACCGCATTGCGCCCCAAGGTCATATTTTCGATAAGCCGTAAAATCCGCATACGGTCAACCGGGTCCACCCCTTCGCGGCCTTGGATAAATTTACGCACCAAGTCGCCGGTCTCTTCGTTCTCAAGGTCTTTCTCGGATGGCATCGTCACCATCAAACCACCCGCAATGTCTTGCGCCAGACGTGCGATCTCATAAGGAAAACGCGTCACATTATGTTTGCAGATATTGGCCAGCATCACATCATTCTGCCAAACGCCCGATGGCAATTGCGTGGCTTGATGGGCTGAAGCCATTGAGCTCGCGTAAATCGTCTCATTCAGATGCGTCATTTCCACAAGCTTGTCTTTAATGTGCGACACCTTGGCGACACCATTGTAATCCGCAGCCGCTGCCGCCGCTCCGGTCAAGACATCACCAAGACCTGTCTTACAGACATAGGATGCACGGTGATACGCGGTAAAACGCTCAACCAAATCAGCAGCAAACTCCACTTCGCCATCCATAAATATATGTTCATAAGGGACAAATACATTGTCGAATATGATGGTTGCTTCTTGACCAGAAAATTCTGCATTGCCCGCGTCGATCTTGCCACCATCAAGCGCACGGGTATCGCACGACTGACGGCCATAGATATACGTCATGCCCTCCGCATGCGCTGGCACGGCGCCGACCACAGAAAAGTCTTTATCCTTTTCGCCCATGCGCATGGTCGGCATAAAAATGATCCAATGGGAATTGATACAGCCAGTTTGATGCATCTTGGCGCCAGAGACATAGATGCCTTTGTCGTCGCGTTTGGTGACATGCAAGAAGACATCGGCGTCTTTTTGCTCGTGCGGCGCTTTGGAGCGATCCCCTTTCGGATCGGTCATCGCTCCGCCTAAAATCACATTGTGCTCCTGCGCTTGCTTAAGGAACGCTGTGAAACGGGCGTGATAGTCCGTCTTATGTTTTTGATCCATATCATAGGTTACGGAATGCAGAGAATTGATCGCATCCAATCCCACACACCGCTGAAAACATGTGCCTGTGCGGCGCCCCAGTTCCCGTTGCATTTCCTGCTTGCCAACAAGGTCTTGCGGCCCTTCAGCAATATGTAAAAAGCGATTGATCGGCTTCCCTGCAATGGACGATTGCGCCGTGGCAAGAGCTGGATTCTCACTCGCCACCCGGTACGTTTCCGCCATGGCATTGATGCTCGGCCAAATCAGCGGATGGCCGACAACATCTTCGACCTTTTCGCCCATACAATAGATGGTCATCGGACGACCCTTGAGGCTGTCGATATAGTCATCAGCGTTGGCGATAACCGGAAACTCATCCCACAAATCGGCGGATGATGGGGCATCTTGATTTATTGCATCCATGATGATGTCTTTCTGCTCAAACAGGTGATGAAGCGTATTGATTGATTTTACCAAGTCGCCACAGACTTGTCGCCCACATCCGCCGCAAATATGGGACGTCTCCGAAGAGTGAATAATACCAATGCTTTAGTCGAGATAAGACATATCAATACGGTTCAGTTTGCGTAAGAGCGCAGGCCATGGACCATTATCTTCGCTGAAAGCCGCATTAACCACATCACCACCCGCAAGCGCTGTATCGACAATCTCCTGTGGGATCGGAATGATGTCTTGACCGCCAGATTGCGCAAGAATTTGTATCTTGCAGGCGCGTTCAAGGAAATACATGGCGATATAGGCCTCAGGTGTCGTCCGCCCAACCGTGAGCGTTCCATGATTGCGAAGCAACATGGCAAAGTTCCCGCCAAGATCAGTCACAAGGCGTGCTTTTTCACCTTCGCGCACAGCAACCCCTTCATAGTCATGATAACTCAGTAAATTATAAGGGAAAGTTGCGGTTTGACTATGCGGCAAAAGACCTTGCTTTTGCATAGACACCGCCACGCCATAATCCGTATGCAGATGAAGAACGCAGGCCACTTCAGGGCGTGCTTCATGAATAGCACTGTGAATGATAAACCCAGCCGCATTCACATCATAGGGGCTGTCGAGAACCTTGTTTCCATCAAGGTCAATTTTGACCAGATTAGAGGCCGTCACTTCTTCAAACATCAAACCCATCGGATTAAGAAGGAAATGATGCTCATCCCCTGGCACGCGCGCAGAAATATGCGTGTAGACCAGATCATCCCAACCGTTCAGGGCAATTAAGCGATAACACGCCGCCAAATGGGTGCGCACCCGCCATTCGTCTGCGCTCACCTGATCTTTGACGCCATCCACGGCCATACTGACTGTCTGACTCATCTTCATCGGGGATCTCTCCACCCTTCCTGTCAATATCCTCTCCGCGCATGTTAGCCGCCTCCACAGGTCTGACAACCAATTTTGGCATGGAATCGCAGACTTTCTTCATCTGTGACGTAAGGGAAAGCCCGATAAACAGCTCGAAAGGCTGTCAATATTGACTTGATCCAGATGGTCCGCTATCTCCTCGCACGCGTAACAATCCTATGGTTATTGGCATACACGGAGTAGATGCTATGGCATTCACGGTCCCCAAAGAAGAGCTGCAGAACTATGTTGGCAAAGAACTCGCGCCATCTGAATGGATGTTGCTGGACCAAGAGCGCGTCAATATGTTTGCCGATGCGACCGACGATCATCAATTCATTCATGTGGACCCTGAAAAAGCAGCAGAAACGCCATTTGGCGGCACCATCGCCCATGGGTATTTGACCCTCTCCATTATCCCAAAACTCTCCATGCTCAGCTCTCTCATTCCAGAGAACACGACCATGGCGATCAATTACGGTCTCAACAAAGTGCGCTTTATGACGCCTGTGCCCGTTGGCAGTGAAGTGCGCGCAGTGACAAAAGTCATGAGCGTAGACGAAAAACGTCCTGGACAATTTCTGATTACCAATCAAGTGACGATTGAAATTAAAGATGAGAAAAAGCCTGCTCTGATTGCTGTGACGTTAGGACTCTTTTTCGTTGAATAAATTTAGAGTATGCCTAACCCTTCAGGGTCTGGCGCCACACGGATAATTTTGTTCCCCCTATTCCCGCCGGTAAACAGACTTGCGAGCGCATCAGGTGCATTTTCAAGCCCTTCCGTAATGTCTTCTGTTGGAATAAGCACGCCATCTTTCACCCATTGCCGCAAATGCCTGGATGCGTCGGGCCAGTCTTCGATATGATCCCACACAATCGTCCCGATCATCGACGCCCGTTTGAGCAGAAGATGTGTATAATTTGATGGACCAGGAATGGGCCCTTCTTTGTAATCCGTTGAGATCCACCCGCAGATAATCACACGGGCATGCAGTGCAATATGCGCCAGCGCCGTATTCATGATCTCGCCGCCCACATTATCGAAAAAGACATCGATCCCTTGCGGCGCAAGCTGTGCGAGACGCACATCAATGTCTTCGGTTTTGTAATTGATCGCTGCATCAAAACCGAGGTCATCACAAATCCAAGCGCATTTTTCATCCGTGCCAGCTATACCAATGACACAGCAGCCAAGGATACGTCCCACTTGCCCCACCAGTGAGCCAATACCCCCGGCGGCGGCTGTCACAAGAAGGGTATCGCCCTTCTTAGGCTTCGCGACATTGATGAGTTCGCAATAGGCGGTGTAGCCATCGACCCCCAAAGTTCCGAGTGTCACGTGCAGCGGGCTAATCGCATGCGGCTCTTTTTGGACAGTCTTGATCGACTGGCCTGCACTTTCCGGATGCAGACAAGTGTAATCCTGCCATCCGAGAGATCCGGTCACGATGTCACCAACGGAAAAATCGGGGGTGCGCGATTCCATGACCTGACCTATGCCGCGCGCGCGGATAACATCCCCGATGTGAATTTTTTCAAAGAGACCGGGGCCTGGCTTCATATAACCGAATTGTGCTGGCGAGGTCGCAAGGCAATGGGTCCGCACCAAAATGCCTCCTCGAGGCACCTCCTCTATGTGGCCTTCACCCCACGCCACAAGATCGCGGTTCATCATTTCGCCGGGGTCTGGGTGACGCTTTAATCGCCATTGTCGGTTCCTGGTCGCCATCGCCGTTATGTCACCTCGCATGGTATCGTCTTTTGAACTTATAGCTTGACTAAGCCCTTAAAACCATAGAGCTTTTAAGGCCTTCCATTAGGTGATTTGATGTCCGATCCCTGCTAGGGTTGCTATGATGCATTGAGTATGGTCAGCGCCAACCGAAGATAAACGAAAGCCACGCCTTAATGCACGTCATTGTGCCTTTAAAAGATCTCGCCGCTGCGAAAGCCCGCCTCAGCGATCTTCTCTCACCTGAAGAGCGGCAACAATTGGTACGGGCAATGGCGCGTGATGTCTTAACGGCATTGTCCTCGTCTACATACGTTACGGATGTGCATGTCGTCACGAACGATGCTTATTTTCGTGACCTCGCACAGTCTTTCGCGATGCACGTCATTCCAGATCCTGATTTGGGCTTGAACCAGGCCATACAAGCTGGGCTGGATGTCCTTAAGGAGAGGGGCTGCACAAACGCCTTTATCATCCATGGCGATCTTCCCCTTTTAACGCCGGCAGATATTGATGATGTCATTTCGCAATACCAAGCTGCAAACACCCATTCTGATCGCCCTGCTCTTGGCCTCATCACCTGCCGTCACCAAGATGGCACCAATGGTTTATTGCTCAATCCACAGCACGCCTTTTCTCTCCACTATGGCAAAAAGAGCGCGAGGCTCCACCAGCAGCAGGCGAACGATCTCGGGTGGCGCGTGATTAACATCCATAATGACCACTTCGCTCTCGATATTGATGACGAAGATGATTTCCAACAGTTGATGAATAACAAAACACAAAGCCGCCTTTCACGCGCCCAAGCCACGGCCATAGGCACGACATATTCTCTCGCCGCGTTAATGACATCAGCAGAAGCCAAACGGGACCATGCGCATGGCGAGATTATCAGTTATTCGCGGAAAGTGTTTTTACCGCTGACACATCTCTGCCGCAACGTCTGCCATTACTGCACCTTTGCCGTTCGCCCAAGTCAAGTGCGCGATATGTACATGCCCGTCGACGAGGCTGTGCGCATCGCCCGAGAAGGGGCAGACCTGGGATGCAAGGAAGCGTTGTTCACCCTAGGCGAAAAGCCTGAACTGCGGTATCGCGCTGCACGTGAAGCCTTGGATCACCTGGGCTTTCAAAGCACGCTTGATTACGTGGCACATGTCGCAAAGCGCGTATTCGAAGAGACCGGCCTCCTCCCGCATATTAATGCAGGCTGTATGAGCGATGAGGATATGATCGCGTTGCGGAACGTGTCCGCATCTATGGGCGTGATGCTGGAGAATATTTCGCCGCGCCTTTGCGAAAAAGGGCAAGCCCATTACGGCTCGCCTGACAAAGATCCTAAAGTCCGCATGGATACAATTGAGCGGGCTGGAAAACTCAACATACCTTTCACGACAGGCATCCTCATTGGTATTGGGGAAACCCGTGAGGAACGCCTTGACTCACTGTTTGCGATCCGCAATCTACACGAGACATATGGCCATATTCAAGAAGTCATCATTCAAAACTTTGTCCCCAAACACAATACCAAGATGGCGGAGACAGAGGCAGCCGCAACGGACGATCTGCTCTGGACAATTGCCATGGCGCGGCTCATTTTCGAACCGGAGATG
>JANQLI010000242.1 GCA_028280675.1 Alphaproteobacteria bacterium | reverse complement strand
AATCGCCGCCGTCAACGTCGTCTTACCATGATCAACGTGACCAATCGTCCCAATGTTACAATGCGGCTTATTACGCTCAAACTTCTCTTTGGCCATTTTATCTGCTCCGTATTCTGACGGCTAAACCAATGTGTTAATACTCTATTACCCAGCAAGCTTTGCCCGAACTTCATCGGACACAGCTTGTGGAACCTGTTCATAATGATCGAAGAACATGCTGTATTGGGCGCGCCCTTGGGTCATAGACCGCAAGTTATTGACATACCCAAACATGTTCGCAAGCGGCACCATGGCAGTGATCGCGGTGGCATTCCCGCGCTGCTCAGAGCCTTGGATCTGACCACGGCGACTGTTCAAGTCACCGATCACATCACCCATATAATCTTCCGGTGTAATCACCTCGACGCGCATCATCGGCTCAAGAAGCTTTGGACCTGCCGCTTGCGCAGCTTCACGGAAGGCAGCCCGCGCTGCGATCTCAAAAGTCATCACGTTCGAGTCAACATCGTGATACGCACCATCCACCAAGGTGGCTTTAAAGTCGATGCACGGGAAACCAACCAAAACACCGGTTTCTTGCGCAAGGACAAGGCCCTTCTCAACACCTGGGATATATTCTTTAGGCACGTTCCCGCCGACGATTTTGCTTTCGAATTCAAAACCGGACCCAGGCTCGCCAGGGGTGAATTCGATTTTCACGCGGGCAAACTGACCCGACCCACCGGTTTGTTTCTTATGGGTGTAATCACAAGTGTAAGGTTTGGAAATAGTTTCGCGGTACGCCACTTGAGGGGCGCCCACATTTGCTTCCACGTTGAATTCACGCTTCATACGATCAACAATAATGTCGAGGTGAAGCTCGCCCATGCCTTTAATAATGGTCTGACCGGATTCTTCATCTGAGTTCACGCGGAAAGAGGGATCTTCCTGCGCCAAACGCGAGAGAGCGACACCCATTTTCTCTTGGTCGGCTTTGGTTTTTGGTTCCACAGCGACTTCGATAACAGGATCTGGGAATTCCATGCGCTCAAGGATCACAGGCTTCAGCGGATCACACAGCGTGTCCCCGGTGGTGCAATCTTTCAAAGACGCAATCGCCACGATGTCACCGGCGTAGGCTTCTTTAATGTCTTCACGTGAATTGGAGTGCATTTCCAGCATCCGGCCAATGCGTTGCTTCTTGCCCTTCACCGAGTTGATGATCGTATCACCTGACTTAATCACACCGGAATAAATGCGCACAAAGGTCAATGACCCCACAAATGGGTCGTTCATAATTTTAAAGGCGAGACCGGATGCAGGTTCATCGTCCGATGATTTGCGCTCCATCTCTTCTTCCGTATCGGGATGAATACCTTTAATGGCCGGCACTTCAAGCGGTGACGGCATGTAGTCAACAACCGCATCCAAAAGAGGCTGCACGCCTTTGTTCTTAAAGGCGGTGCCACAAAGCACGGGCACAAAGTCAAGGGCGATGGTGCCTTTCCGGATACACGCTTTGAGCTGATCTTCTGTCGGCTCATTGCCTTCGAGATAAGCTTCAAGCAGTTCTTCATCTTGCTCGATAGCGGTTTCAACAAGCTTCTCTCGATACTCAGCCGCTTTATCCGCAAGGTCAGCCGGAATATCAACATACTCGAATTCCGCGCCAAGGTTTTCATCTTTCCAGATGATCGCCTGCATTTTGAGAAGGTCAACACAGCCTGCAAATTCTGCCTCAGCGCCAATCGGCAATTGCGTGACAAGCGGCACCGCACCCAGACGATCGACGATCATATCAACGCAGCGATAAAAATCCGCGCCCATACGGTCCATCTTGTTGACGAAACACATACGTGGCACACCGTATTTATCAGCCTGACGCCACACGGTTTCGGACTGCGGCTCAACACCCGCCACAGAATCAAAAACGGCCACTGCGCCGTCAAGAACCCGAAGTGACCGTTCTACCTCAATGGTAAAGTCCACGTGACCTGGCGTGTCAATAATATTGACGCGCTTGTCATTCCAAAAGCAAGTTGTCGCAGCCGAGGTAATGGTAATGCCACGCTCTTGCTCTTGCTCCATCCAGTCCATGGTGGCCGCACCATCATGAACCTCACCGATCTTATGCGAACGACCGGTGTAATAGAGAATACGTTCCGTAGTTGTCGTTTTACCCGCATCAATATGCGCCATGATTCCGATATTGCGATAATCTGCGAGTGGCGTCTTACGTGCCATGACCTTAACTCTCGTTTGTGTTACCAGCGATAATGGCTAAACGCTTTGTTCGCATCAGCCATACGGTGTGTATCTTCACGTTTCTTCACAGCGGTGCCACGATTTTGGGCAGCGTCCATCAACTCTCCTGCCAAACGGTCCACCATCGTAGTTTCATTGCGCCCGCGCGCCGCCGCAATGATCCAACGGATCGCCAGTGCTTGCTTGCGGTCTGGACGAACCTCCACAGGCACCTGATAGGTCGCGCCACCAACACGGCGGGAGCGCACCTCAACCTGCGGTTTCACATTATCCAGCGCTTCATGGAACACAGCGACAGGTTCTTGGCTGAGCTTGCTTTCCACTTTATCGAAGGCCCCATAAACAATACGCTCGGCGGCAGATTTCTTACCGTCAAGCATCAACGAATTCATGAACTTGGTGATTACCACATCGCCAAATTTGGCGTCCGGGTTGATCACACGTTTTTCAGCTCTATGACGACGTGACATGCTTTTATTTCCTTACTTCGGACGCTTCGCGCCATATTTTGAACGGCGCTGACGACGATCCGATACGCCTTGCGTATCCAAAACACCGCGAAGAATGTGGTAACGCACACCGGGCAAATCTTTCACGCGGCCGCCGCGTAACAGAACAACAGAGTGTTCCTGCAAGTTATGACCTTCACCCGGAATATAACTGGTGACCTCAAAGCCATTGGTCAGACGCACACGGGCGACTTTCCGCAAAGCTGAGTTCGGTTTCTTCGGTGTCGTTGTGTAGACCCGTGTGCATACACCGCGTTTCTGAGGGCAAGCTTCTAACGCTGGCACCTTGTTGCGGTTTGTTTGTTTGACCCTTGGCTTGCGGATCAGTTGATTAATTGTTGGCATATCACCTAGCTCTTCGTGTGCTGGCCTTATCAAAACGCAGCCATGCTTTACTCACAGAAAAATACCGATGCCTCTCACGCTCCGGCCGTAAAAAGTCGGCGCGAAAAGCATCGGGTCGATCCGCATTTCAGGCCGAGAAATCCCGGAAAACTTATCCCAAACGCGATAACCCCACCCGTCCCTTTTGGGTCCGTGGGGTTGACCTCTTCATTCTATGTCAGTTCATGGCGACAACGTCTAAGTCTCAATGACTTACAGCCTGCCGTAAAAAGTGGAGCATACATACTCAGACGATTCCGCTCCGTCAAGCGAGAAATGCCAGGAAATATGGGTTTTTTACGCTTTTTTATCCATTCTATGACGACGCGGCCACACGGTCACACCTCCACCACCCTGTGAGAGAAAAAACGCCCCGCCAGAAGAGGATTAGTCTGCTGACGGGGCGCCTAATTCGTGTGTGGCACCAATGATTTAAGCCCGATTAGGCGGGCGGCATCGAATCATCCGGCGTGACATCTGGCGTTGGCACCGCATCTGGTGCAGCATCTGCAACAGGCGCTAAGGCTTCGGCTGGAATTTGTGGAAGCTCTTGTTCAGCCGCGGCCCGCTCTTCTAGAGCCACTTTATCGCGCTCCATCGCGACATGTTTATGGGTATCCAGCATCCCGCCCGTCCCGGCTGGGATCAAGCGGCCCACGATAACGTTCTCTTTGAGGCCTTCGAGGCTGTCATATTTGCCAGCCACCGCCGCTTCTGTGAGAACGCGGGTGGTTTCCTGGAATGACGCCGCTGAGATGAACGACCGCGTTTGCAGGGACGCCTTGGTAATCCCAAGAAGAACAGGCTTCCCGGTCGCAGGCTCCTTGCCTTCTTCAACCAGTTTCTTGTTCACTTCCTCGAACTCCGCAAGATCGACCTGCTCAGCCGCGAGATAATCACTATCGCCGATGGTCTCAATTTCAATCTTCTGCAGCATTTGGCGCACGATCACTTCAATATGCTTATCGTTAATCTTCACGCCTTGCAGACGGTAAACCTCTTGGATCTCCTGCACCAGGTAGTCAGCCAGATCGGCCACCCCGTTAATGCGCAAGATGTCATGCGGCGCCGGATTACCATCAAGGAGATATTCCCCTTTTTCGATGAAATCACCTTCTTGCACCTGGATATGCTTACCCTTTGGAATGAGATATTCGACCGGATCAGCATCCTCTTCTGGAGGACGGATCGAAATACGGCGCTTGTTCTTGTAGTCGCGCCCAAATTCGACGATCCCTGAGATTTCGGCGATCACCGCATGGTCTTTCGGTTTGCGGGCCTCGAAGAGCTCGGCCACACGCGGCAGACCACCGGTAATGTCCTTAGTTTTCGCACCCTCAAGCGGGATACGGGCCAGAACGTCACCGACTTTCACATCTTCGCCATCCTCAACAGACAGAATAGCGTCCACCGAAAGCAAGTAACGCGCTTGGTTTCCGGAATCTTGGGTCAAGATTTCCCCTTTGTCATCCGCAAGACTGATGGCTGGCTTCAGGTCCGCACCACGTGGGCTTGAGCGCCAATCAACCACCACTTTGTTCGAGATACCGGTTGCTTCGTCCGCCACGTCTTTGACAGAGATACCGTCAACGACGTCTTCGAATTTCACGGTCCCTTCTTTCTCTGTGATAATTGGGGTGGTGTAAGGGTCCCATTCACAGAGACGTTGACCCCGCTCCACTTGATCGCCTTCATCAACACGCAGGCGTGTTCCGTAAGTAACCTTGTTAGAGGCAAGGACTTTATCGCTGCTCGGCTCAACCACAAGGATTTGCGTGTTCCGGCCCATGACGATTTTTGCGCCATCAGAATCGGTCACGATGTCATGGTTGACGATCTTGATCACACCATCATGGCTCGCTTCGATGAAAGATTGCTCAGCCGCTTGGGCGATCCCGCCAATATGGAAGGTCCGCATGGTGAGCTGGGTTCCAGGCTCACCGATGGACTGCGCCGCAATCACACCGACCGCTTCACCCATATTCACAGGCGTCCCGCGTGCAAGGTCACGACCATAACAGGCCGCACACACACCGTGCTCAGCTTCACATGTCAGCACCGACCGCACGCGCGCAGATTGCACACCCGCTTCTTCAATGCGCTCAATGTCCGCTTCGTCCATCAATGACCCGGCTTTGACGATCACCTCGTCGGTGCGCGGATCAACAATGTCATCCAAGGTGTTGCGGCCAAGAAGACGCTCGCCCAGAGTCTCAATCACTTCACCGCCATCAAGAACGGCTTCAAGCGTCAGACCTTCCGACGTGCCGCAATCATCCTCACGAATGATGCAATCCTGCGCCACATCAACAAGACGGCGGGTTAGATATCCAGAGTTCGCCGTTTTCAGCGCCGTATCGGCCAAACCTTTCCGCGCACCGTGGGTGGAGTTAAAATACTCCATCACCGAAAGGCCCTCTTTAAAGTTCGAGATAATCGGCGTCTCGATGATCTCGCCTGATGGTTTGGCCATCAGGCCACGCATCCCGGCAAGCTGCTTCATCTGCGCTGCAGACCCACGCGCACCGGAGTCAGACATCATGTAGATCGAGTTCACTTCGTTCTCACGCCCCGTGTCATCATTCGTTGTGGTGCTTGAGATGCGTTTCATCATTTCATCGGCAACGCGGTCCGTGCATTTCGCCCACTCATCGACAACCTTGTTGTACTTTTCGCCCTGCGTGATCAGTCCATCAATATATTGCTGCTGATATTCTTTGGTTTTGGCAAGAGATTCATCGACAAGCGCGTGCTTGCTGTCAGGGATCACCATATCGTCTTTGCCAAACGAAATGCCTGCCTTCGCCGCCTCTTTAAAACCACGCTCCATAATGTGATCGCAGAAGATCACCGTCTCTTTTTGACCGCAGTGGCGGTAAACCACATCAATGACATGCGAAATTTCTTTCTTCGTCAAAAGACGGTTGACCAGACTGTAGGGCACGTTTTTGTTTTTCGGCAGCATTTTACCGAGAATGAAACGGCCAGGCGTGGTGTCGAGAATTTCCGTAACTTCTTCACCTTCTTCATTCACGGATGTCACACGCGCTTTGATCTTGGCATGCAATGTCACAGCTTTCTCTTGAAGCGCGTGTTCAATTTCCCACACTTCAGAGAACGCCATCCCTTCGCCAAGCTCATTCGATTTTTCTTGAGTCATATAATAAAGACCCAAAACAATATCCTGTGACGGCACGATGATTGGCTTCCCGTTCGCAGGACTGAGGATGTTGTTGGTGGACATCATCAAGACACGGGCTTCTAACTGCGCTTCCAAACTGAGCGGTACGTGCACAGCCATTTGATCGCCATCAAAGTCAGCATTAAAGGCCGCACACACAAGCGGGTGCAGTTGAATGGCTTTGCCTTCAATCAACACGGGCTCGAAGCCTTGGATACCCAAGCGGTGAAGCGTCGGCGCACGGTTCAACAGAACCGGATGCTCACGGATCACTTCATCCAAAATATCCCACACTTCGGGACGTTCTTTTTCCACAAGCTTCTTGGCTTGTTTCACAGTCGCCGCCAAGCCCTTGGCGTCGAGGCGCGAATAAATGAACGGCTTGAAAAGCTCAAGCGCCATTTTCTTCGGCAACCCACATTGATGCAATTTGAGTTCGGGTCCCACAACAATCACAGACCGGCCCGAATAATCGACCCGTTTTCCAAGCAAGTTCTGACGGAAACGGCCCTGTTTCCCCTTCAACATGTCTGCCAATGATTTCAGCGGGCGACGGTTCGCACCGGTAATCACACGGCCACGGCGGCCATTGTCAAACAGCGCATCAACCGATTCTTGGAGCATCCGTTTTTCGTTCCGGATGATAATGTCCGGCGCACGCAGCTCCATCAAACGCTTCAAACGATTATTCCGGTTAATCACCCGGCGATAGAGGTCGTTCAGGTCTGATGTTGCAAAACGGCCGCCATCCAATGGCACCAACGGACGGAGCTCCGGTGGGATGACAGGCACAACAGTCATGATCATCCATTCTGGACGGTTACCGGAATGAATAAAGGCTTCGACAACTTTCAAACGCTTGGCCAGTTTCTTCGGCTTCAGTTCCGTTGTTGCTTCGGCAATCTCAATGCGGAGATGTTCCGCAACTTTTTCAAGATCAATCGCCGCCAAGAGCTCACGGATCGCTTCCGCACCGATCCCTGCTGTGAAACTGTCTTCACCGTATTCGTCTTGCGCTTGAAGATATTCTTCTTCCGTCAGCAGTTGACGCTCTTTCAGCGGCGTCAAACCAGGCTCGGTCACAATGAAGGATTCGAAGTAAAGCACACGCTCGAGTTCCTTCAATGTCATGTCCATCAGCAAGCCAATGCGGCTTGGCAAGGATTTCAAGAACCAAATATGCGCAACCGGCGACGCCAGCTCAATATGGCCCATACGTTCGCGGCGCACTTTCGAGAGCGTGACTTCCACACCGCACTTCTCACACACGATGCCTTTATATTTCATGCGTTTGTATTTGCCGCACAAGCATTCGTAATCTTTGATCGGGCCAAAGATCCGCGCACAAAAAAGGCCATCACGTTCCGGCTTAAATGTCCGGTAGTTGATGGTTTCAGGCTTTTTAATCTCACCAAAGGACCATGACAAAATCCGCTCGGGACTGGCAATCGAGATACGGATTTGGTCAAATGTTTGCGCTGGTCCTGTTGGGTTGAACAGGTTCATAACCTCTTGGTTCATGAATCACTCCCTGAGTGTAAGTGCAGATCTCTGACCTGCGGAAAATCCTAAAATCTGTCTCTTCAAGGCGCCAGCAACGCTGACGCCCTCCTTCGTGTTAGTCGTTCACCAATTCCACATTGAGACCGAGTGAGCGCATTTCCTTCACAAGCACGTTGAAGGATTCCGGGATACCAGCTTCGAAACTGTCATCACCACGTACAATGGCTTCGTACACTTTGGTCCGACCGGCCACGTCATCCGATTTCACTGTCAACATTTCTTGCAAGGTATAAGCGGCGCCATAGGCCTCAAGCGCCCACACTTCCATCTCACCGAAACGCTGGCCACCGAACTGGGCTTTACCGCCGAGCGGCTGCTGAGTGACGAGCGAGTACGGGCCAATGGAACGGGCGTGGATTTTATCATCGACAAGGTGATGCAGTTTCAACATGTAGATATACCCCACGGTGACTTTCCGGGCGAACTCTTCACCGGTTTGTCCATCGCGCAAGGTGACCTGCCCCGATGAATCGAGACCGGCATTTTCGAGAAGCTCGACAATGTTGTGCTCATGCGCACCATCGAAAACAGGTGTCGCAATCGGCACACCCTTGCGCGCATTGGCCGTGAGCTCAATCAAACGATCACCATCGGCGGCCTCAATATTTGGATCGTCTTGATAAGCCGTAAGCATGGTGTGCTTCAATGCTTGCTCATCATGACTGCGCTGATACGCATCATAGGCTTCGGCCACTTGTTGCCCGAGACCGCGACACGCCCACCCCATATGGGTTTCCAAAATCTGCCCGACATTCATCCGGCTTGGCACCCCAAGTGGATTGAGAACAATATCCACAGGCGTTCCGTCATCAAGATACGGCATGTCTTCCATCGGCACGATGCGTGAAATCACCCCTTTATTCCCGTGACGGCCGGCCATTTTGTCACCCGGCTGAAGCTTACGCTTCACCGCCACGAAGACTTTGACCATTTTCATCACGCCCGGAGGCATTTCATCGCCGCGTTGCAGCTTGTCAACTTTGTCTTCAAAGCGATGCTGCAGGCGGTCTTTGCTCTCGTCATATTGCTTACGAAGCGCTTCAACTTCGGCCATGGCTTTGTCATTTTTCAGACCAAACTGCCACCACTGACTTTTATTCAAGTCATCCAGCAATTGCTGCGTGATTTTGGTTTCCGGCGCCAAATCATTCGGGCCCGTTGTGGCAATCTTATTCAAAAGCAGATCTTGCAAACGGCCATAGATGTTCCGATCCAAGATCGCCACTTCGTCGTCTCGGTCTTTCGCGAGAGCTTCAATTTCATCCCGCTCAATCGCCATGGCGCGTTCATCTTTATCGATACCGTGACGGTTAAAGACGCGCACCTCCACGACCTTACCGGCCACCCCTGGAGGGAGTTTCAAAGACGTATCGCGGACATCGGACGCTTTTTCACCAAAGATCGCACGGAGAAGTTTTTCTTCCGGCGTCATGGGCGATTCCCCTTTCGGGGTGATCTTCCCAACCAGAATATCGCCAGGATGCACTTCCGCACCGATATAGACGATGCCTGCCTCATCCAAATTGCGCAGGGCTTCCTCACCGACATTTGGAATGTCGCGGGTGATTTCTTCCGGACCCAATTTGGTGTCGCGCGCCATCACCTCAAATTCTTCAATATGAATCGAGGTGAAAACGTCATCGCGCACGATGCGTTCGGAAATCAAAATGGAATCTTCGAAGTTGTAGCCGTTCCAAGGCATAAACGCGACAAGCACGTTACGGCCCAAAGCCAGCTCACCCATATCCGTGGACGGACCATCGGCAATGATGTCGCCTGCTTCCACACGCTCACCGACTTTCACAAGCGGTGTTTGGTTGATACAGGTATTTTGGTTCGAGCGCTGGAACTTTAGAAGATTGTAAATATCAACGCCCGATTTCGTGGGGTCGGTTTCTTCCGTAGCGCGGATCACGATCCGCGTCGCATCCACTTGGTCAATCACACCGGCACGGCGCGCCACAACAGCAGCACCGGAGTCGCGCGCAACAATCTCTTCCATACCCGTTCCGACCAGGGGCGCTTCCGCTTGCAGAAGCGGCACGGCTTGACGTTGCATGTTTGATCCCATCAAAGCGCGGTTGGCGTCATCGTTTTCGAGGAAGGGGATCAACGCCGCCGCCACAGAGACGAGCTGTTTCGGTGACACATCGATAAAGTCAACTTCATCAGCAGGCACCATCTCAAATTCGCCGGTGACACGGCACGAGACAAGCTCTTCCGCAAACGTTCCATCCGCATTCACAGGGACATTGGCTTGGGCAATTTTATATTTGGCCTCTTCCATGGCGGACAGATAAACAACCTCATCGCCCAACTTGCCTTTCGCAACGCGGCGATACGGCGTTTCGATAAAGCCGTATTTATTGACGCGGGCATGGGTCGCAAGAGAGTTAATCAAACCAATGTTTGGTCCTTCAGGCGTTTCAATCGGACAAATCCGGCCATAATGGGTTGGGTGCACGTCGCGAACCTCAAAGCCAGCCCGTTCGCGAGTCAAACCACCCGGCCCCAGCGCTGAAAGACGCCGTTTATGGGTAATCTCAGAGAGCGGATTGGTTTGGTCCATAAACTGGCTGAGCTGGGATGAGCCAAAGAACTCACGCACAGCCGCCGCCGCCGGTTTCGCATTGATCAAATCATGCGGCATCACCGTGTCAATATCGACAGAGCTCATACGCTCTTTGATCGCACGCTCCATCCGCAAGAGACCCAAGCGATATTGGTTCTCCATCAACTCCCCGACAGACCGCACACGGCGATTGCCAAGGTGGTCAATGTCATCAATTTCGCCTTTGCCATCACGCAAGTCCACAATGTGTTTCACGACCGCGATGATGTCTTCTTTGCGCAGTACACGCACCGTGTCTTCCGCATCCAAGTTCAAGCGGAGATTCATTTTCACGCGGCCAACCGCACTCAAATCATACCGCTCTGGATCAAAGAAGAGACTATTAAACAAGGCTTCCGCCGTTTCCACCGTTGGCGGTTCCCCTGGACGCATCACGCGATAAATGTCGATCAACGCCCCTTCGCGCGAATCGTTTTTATCGACAGCCATAGTGTTGCGAATGAAGGCGCCTTTATTAATGTGATCCACATCAATGGTTGGGATTTCTTTGATGCCCTCGGCAATCAATTGCTCAATAAGCTCAAGCGTCAGTTCATCGCCAGCTTCGGCATAGATCTCACCCGTGCTTGCATTCACGAGGTCTTGCGAAACAAAACGACCGGCCAATTCCTCTTCGGTGACGAGTAAGGTTTTCAGACCATCTTCTTCTAGTTTACGCAGAAGGCGCGGTGTGATTTTACGCCCGGCTTCCACAACCACATCGCCATTCTTGGCGTTGATCAAATCATAATCCGGTTTGATGCCGCGTAAGCTTTGCGGATTAAAAGGCGTTTCCCAGCCTTTCTTGGTTTGCTTGTAGAGAACTTCATCATAGAAGAGATCGAGAATCTCTTCGCTATCAAGACCAAGTGCGTAAAGCATCGTCGTCACAGGAAGTTTCCGGCGGCGATCAATCCGCACATGTACGATGTCTTTAGCGTCAAATTCAAAATCGAGCCATGATCCGCGATACGGAATCACACGGGCAGCAAACAAAAGCTTGCCGGAAGAATGGGTTTTCCCTTTGTCGTGATCAAAGAACACACCAGGTGACCGGTGCATCTGCGATACGATCACGCGCTCTGTGCCATTGACGACAAACGTCCCGTTATCCGTCATCAGCGGAATGTCACCCATATAGACATCTTGTTCTTTGATGTCTTTGACAGACTTTGCGCCGGTATCTTCGTCCACTTCAAAAACGATCAGACGTAACGTCACTTTCAAAGGGGTCGCATAGGTCATGTCCCGCTGCTGACATTCTTCAACATCATACTTGGGGTGCTCGAATTCATATTTGATATATTCAAGCACAGACGTTTCGGCGAAATCCGTAATCGGGAAAACGGACTTAAAGACCGCTTCCAAACCAGCTTCATCGCGCTGATCATGCGGAACATCTGCTTGCAAGAAATAGTCGTAGGATGTCTTTTGAACCTCAATGAGGTTTGGCATCGTCGCGGCCTCTTGGATTTTACCAAAAGACTTCCGAATGCGCCGTTGACGGGATAGCGATTGCGACATGTTCAATCCTTTTTGCCTCTAGTGTGAAAGGCTTAAATAAATCTGCGTCTTTGCCCCTCGCTTCGAATAGTCAAACGCCTATTCGAAACAGTCATATCGGCTGGGCCAGTGCCCCGATACGACCTTTGTAAAAGTGGCAATGGCGGACAAAGCCAAGGCCCTGCCCACCATGCCAATTGCCTTATTTGAGCTCGACGGATGCGCCGGCTGCTTCGAGCTTTTCTTTGAGCTCGTTGGCTTCGTCTTTTGACGCGCCTTCTTTGACGGGTTTTGGTGCGCTTTCGACCAATTCTTTCGCTTCTTTCAAGCCAAGGCCGGTAATGGCACGCACTTCTTTAATGACGTTGATTTTCTTGTCGCCAGCAGCAGCAAGAATGACGTCAAACTCGTCTTTCTCAGCAGCCGCTTCACCGCCACCTGCGCCAGGAGCCGCAGCCACTGCCACAGGCGCCGCAGCAGACACGCCCCACTTTTCTTCAAGAAGTTTAGAAAGCTCAGCCGCTTCCAAAACAGTCAGGGAAGACAGGTCTTCCGCAATTTTTTCAATATCAGCCATTTGTTTGTTTCCTATTGGTTTAATCCGTTAGTCAATAACGTCGTTGGTTGCTTTAAGCGGCCTCGCCTTGGGATGCATACGCCCCCAGAACACGAGCAAGTTGCCCACCTGGCGCCTGCAGAACACCTGCAATACGTGTCGCCGGGGTATTGATCATGCCAACAATCTTGCCGCGAAGTTCGTCAAGCGATGGCAATTCAGCTAAGGCTTTCACGCCGTCCACATCGAGCACTGTTTCGCCCATTGTGCCGCCCAGAATGACGAGCTTCTCGTTATCCTTGGCAAATTTGGCAGCAATTTTCGGGGCCGCAACAGGATCGTCGGAATACGCAATAGCGACAGGTCCAGACAACAAGTCTGAGATCCCCTCACACGGCGTATCTTTCAGAGCAATCTTAGCTAACCGGTTTTTAATAACACGTACGCTGGCATCCACTTCAGCCATTTGAACACGCAAGTTGTTCATGTCTGTTACGGTAAGACCAGAGTAGTGAGTGACAACCACGACATTCGCGGTGGAGAACACCCCATTGAGGTCTTGCACCATTTCTGCTTTTGCAGCTCTTTCCACGTTTGTCACTCCATTGTTTTGCACGCCGGAACATCCATTGCGCAATTGGCAAAATGACAATGATCCTCAACACATCATGATGTGTATTGGCTCACTGCCAACTCATGCCTGTCCATTTCAAGAACCTTCAAGGGATCAAACCAACACTCTCATTTTAAAGTCTGCGATCAACAAAACGATATTCGTCTCATTCATCACAGAATGAATGTTTCGTTCTTTCCCCGTCTATGCAGGCCGGGTGTTTAAGTCATCACATCAATTGATGCGTCAAACACCTGCAGTCTCGGACAGGTTGGAATGTCACGCTCTACTCGAACTGATCACGGGACATCCCCACCCGTTTGGCCAGAAAATCTTTCGACTACCAAAACCAAACGGGAATTCTTCATGCGATCTTTAACCGCCGGTGACGGTCGCTGGATCGATCTTTACGCCTGGGCCCATGGTAGAGCTCAGAGCAATTTTCTTGACATACGCACCTTTCGCGCCTGTCGGCTTTGCTTTCATCACCGCCCCCACAAACGCTTGGAGGTTTTCCAAAATCGCTTTTTCATCGAAGCTAGCCTTGCCCACACCGGCATGTACAATACCAGCCTTCTCGACACGGAACTCAACCGCACCGCCTTTGGCGCTCTTCACGGCATCCGCAACATCTGTCGTCACAGTGCCCACTTTCGGGTTCGGCATAATACCGCGCGGGCCAAGCACTTTGCCGAGACGCCCAACAATCGGCATCATATCCGGCGTTGCAATGCAGCGATCAAAGTCGATCTCCCCTTTTTGAACTTTTTCGGCGAGGTCTTCTGCGCCAACGACATCGGCACCGGCAGCTTTCGCTTCTTCCGCTTTTGCATCTTTGGCAAAGACACCGACACGCACGGTCCGGCCAGAGCCGTTCGGCAAATTCACCACGCCGCGCACCATTTGATCCGCATGGCGTGGGTCTACGCCAAGGTTCATAGCGACTTCCACGGTTTCATCAAACTTTGCCGTTGCGCGTTCTTTGACAAGCTTTACAGCTTCTTCAGCGCCATAAAGCTTATCGCGGTCAATACCTTCGCGAGCGGATTTTGTCCGTTTTGCTAATTTCACCATGGCCTCACCCTTTCACTTCCAGACCCATTGACCGCGCAGAGCCAGCAATAATCTTGGCTGCTTGATCAAGGTCACGTGCATTAAGATCCACCATTTTCTGTTCGGCAATCTCCCGGCACTGCGCCATGGTGACAGAACCTGCGACAACGCGGCCCGGTTCACCGCCACCCTTTTTCAATTTGGCGGCTTTCTTGAGATAGAAAGACGCCGGTGGGGTTTTGGTTTCAAAGGTAAAGCTTTTATCCGCATAGACGGTGATGACCACTGGAATCGGCATATTCTTTTCCAGGCCATCTGTCTTAGCGTTAAACGCTTTACAGAATTCCATAATATTCAATCCCGCTTGACCCAACGCCGGGCCAATGGGAGGGGATGGGTTCGCTGCGCCCGCAGGCACTTGCAGCTTGACATACCCTTCAATTTTCTTCGCCATTTTTTACCTCTTCAGCTCCCCCATGACGTATGACACCGACCGGGGTGATTGCGCTACCCAATCAGGCTTTTTCCACCTGACCATATTCAAGCTCGACCGGAGTCGCCCGGCCAAAAATAGACACCGCCACTTTCAGACGGGCCCGTTCTTCATCCACTTCCTCAACCAACCCGTTAAAGGACGCAAATGGTCCATCGCAGACACGCACCGTTTCGCCCACTTCGAAGATGACAGACGGTTTGGGCCGCTCAATCCCTTCTTGGACTTGATGCAGAATGCGATCGACTTCTTTTTGGCTCACAGGAATAGGCTTATTCTGCGAGCCAAGGAAACCGGTCACTTTGGGTGTGTTTTTCACAAAGTGATAGGCTTCATCTGTGAGATCCATTTTGACCAAAACGTATCCGGGGAAAAACTTACGCTCGGCTTTCACTTTCTGGCCACGGCGCACTTCAACCACGTCTTCCGTTGGCACAAGAATCTCTTCAAACAAATGTTCAAGGCCCTTCGCAGGCGCTTGCTCTTTCAGAGTCTCAGCAACCTTCTTCTCGAAGTTCGAGTAAGTGTTGACGATGTACCAGTGCATGGTCATGCGATGACCGTCCCTTTCCGCGCTTACTCGTAACTATCCAATGATCGAATCGATGACCAAGCCGATAACCTGATCGATCAATAAAAAGAAGACCGAAGCCAAAGCCACCATGATGAACACCATGATGGTGGTGACAATGGTTTCGCTGCGTGTCGTCCAGGTCACCTTGCTGCCTTCTTGGCGAACCTGATCGATAAACTCTATTGGATTCGTTTTGGCCATCTGGCTGTCCTTAATCGCGTTTTTTACTCTCTCGGCTGGCAGGAGTGGAGGGATTCGAACCCCCGACACCCGGTTT
>JANQLI010000205.1 GCA_028280675.1 Alphaproteobacteria bacterium | reverse complement strand
CCAGGCGACATCTTCTGCCGCCCGCGCCAGCGCCAAGCCTTGCTGCAATGGTCCTATGATCCGTTTATTTGATACGCGTGCCGCCCTATAATGTTGGCTTTGCTTGATCGCGCGGCACCATTGCGCAATTCGCGAGCATCCATTTCAAATTGATCCCGATGCGTTCCGACTCAGCTGCGTTGAATGTATAGGCGTGATCTTTGATGCTGCCATCTGCCATACGTTCCAGCACATACAGGACCAATGAATTGCGGTTGAAGTTATCATTCGCTTCATTGTTCACATGCCACGTGACTGCGCGCAGTGTCAGGCCCAGTGTGCGTTTTGGCTCTTTGCGTGTTTCGAAAAAGTGAATGCCGCCTTTGTCGTGTAGCGTAAACCCTTCATAGCGTTCAAACGGTTCATCGCGGCCACCTGCAACACCGGGAACATCGGCATAGCAATGAAAGATCCGCGCGCGTTCAAGCCAATTGGGTTCGCCGGATGCAACGCCCGTGATCCGCTCGCCTGTCGCTTTGATGTATTTGTGATCGACATACCAAAGACCAGTTTCGGAAAGCTCAATCTCATTGTTTGTGTAAACCTCTTCACCGTCCCATTCGAATTGGCATGTCTGATCGCCTTGCGCGCCACGGAAATGATCGGCGCGGCGTTTAAAGGCGTAATCGCATCCCTCCGTTCGTCTGAGATCGGCAGGCGTCAGCGTGGCGAACTCGTCTTCGGTGATCTCCCCGTCCATGCGGATGTAATGTTTTAAGATCACTTCATCATCTGCACCATCTGTGCTCAGCGTCGCAATGCGGTACGATTTTTCCGCATTGGGCATGCGCCCTTTTGTGGTGACCCAGAGATACGCATAGGCGCCGAAGTTGGGCGCGTCGATGCGGGTGATGTCCGTATGCAGACGCGGATGAATATCATCTTCCGGTAAGTTGCGGCGGCCATCGAAATAGTTTTGATTCACGTTGTCATAAATACCGGGCAGCATGTCCGCCATGATCAAAATGTTGCGTTCGCCCGGTGTTGAATCTTGTCCCTGTGCGAAAGCGAATGACGGCGCAGTCATCAAGACTGCAATAAGAAAAACAGAAAGACGTTGCTGCATGATCAACCTCATAAGTTATCTATGCAAAAGGCTAGCATAGGCAGCCTATTGTAGAATAGGGGGGTGCGCTTTGTTTATTGACGTGTTTTGTTTGTAAGGATAACTGACGCGGCAAAATACCTCTTTCTGTAAACGTGTTTAAAAAAGTGTCTTATCAATCGTGTTTAGTGCAGTAGACTGGCCGGGCACTTGTCTATCTGTAAACCTACGATGAGAGGTCACGTGATGCGTATAGCGATCTTAACGGGGGGCGGTGATGTCCCAGGATTAAATCCCTGTATCAAGGCGCTGGTGACGCATGCGGAAGCCCGCGGCTGGGCGTGCCTTGGTTTTTTGCGCGGTTGGGCGGGGCCATTGATGATCAACCCTGACGATCCCGAAAGTCTTGCCGAGCATACTATGGTATTGGATGGCTCTGTGGTTCGGGGGATTGATCGCACTGGCGGCACAATACTGCATACATCGCGGACCAATCCGGGAAAAGTCAAGCGCGCGGATGTGCCTTCTTTTCTGTCCTCTCTTGTGTCCAATAACCAAGATGAAAAGATTGATTGTACATCGTATGTGCTGAAAGTGCTTGAGGCGCTGGAGATTGATGCGCTCATCGCCATCGGTGGCGATGACACCTTGTCCTATGCTGCGCGCCTGCATCAGGAAGGTTTCAAAGTGATGGCTTGCCCTAAGACCATGGACAATGATGTTTATGGCACAGACTATTGCATGGGCTTCAGCACCGCTGTGACGCGCAGTGTGGACTCAATTGACGCGTTGCGCACGCCAACGGGCAGTCATGAACGAATTGCCGTGATAGAATTGTTTGGCCGCAACTCCGGTGAGACAGCGTTGATCTCCGGCTATCTTGCTGCGGCGGATCGCGTGTTGATCAGTGAGGTGCCGTTCGATGTGGACAAAGTCGCAGACCTGATCATGCAAGACAAAAGCGCACATCCGGCCCGCTATGCCATGGTTGTTGTGTCCGAAGGCGCGCGCTTTGCCGGGCAAGACGTGATTGAAAGCGGGGAAGCGGATGCGTATGGCCACCGCAAACTTGGCGGTATTGGCCAAGAGTTGGGCGCGGCCCTGAAAAAGCGCACTGGTCAGGCAATTATCAATCAATCTCTTGCGTATATGATGCGCGCAGGAACGCCGGATGCGCTGGACCGTATGGTGGCAAGCGCTTTTGGCATGATGGCCATACAATTGCTTGATCAAGGAGAGCGCGGTCTCATGATGGCGATCCGCGATGGCAATTACGAAACCGTCCCCATCGAAACTTGCATTCAGGGCGAAAAACGCGTTGATGTCGATGCGCTCTATGACATAGAGACGTACCGCCCGAGCATACGTCACGTGCGCGGCTTGCCGATGTTTCTTTATTAGAAGCGTTTAATAGAGTTCCGGCACGAAAGCAGGTTTGTGCACAGGACGGCGAATGGTCTCGGTCAGCTCTGGGCGCTTCGGGAGGGGAACCGGGTCTGGCGTTGAATCTTCATACGGGATCAAACTCAGCAAATGGGCAATACAATTCAGCCGCGCTTTTTTCTTCACATTGGCGTTGACTACATACCACGGCGCGTCTTTGATGTCGGTGTAGGTGAACATCTCATTCCGCGCGCGCGTATAGTCAATCCATTTGTCACGTGACGCGAGGTCGATAGGGCTGAGTTTCCACCGTTTGAAGGGATCATTGTTACGGGCTTGGAAACGTTTTTCCTGAACGTCAATATCGATGTTGAACCAATATTTAATGAGGATATACCCAGAGCGCACCAGCATCCGTTCGTATTCAGGGCACGAGCGCATAAATTCGGTATATTCATCCTCCGTGCAAAACCCCATCACCCGTTCCACGCCTGCGCGATTATACCATGACCGGTCAAACAGAACCATTTCGCCCGCCGCAGGGAGATGGGCGGCGTAGCGTTGAAAATACCATTGCGTTTTTTCGCGTTCCGTGGGTTTGGGTAACGCAACAACTCTGACCACACGCGGGTTCAGGCGCTCCATAATGCGTTTGATCACACCGCCTTTGCCCGCTGCGTCGCGCCCTTCGAATATGACAATGACTTTTTGACCGTGTTTCTGAATCGAGTGTTGCAGTTTGATGAGTTCAAGTTGCAGCCGTTCAAGTTCGTCATCATAAATATCATTAAGACCTTTGTTTTTGTTGTTCATGTTGTCTGTCATATCTCTTCGCCTTGAGCAACGCGCTGTCTGCTGTCCGTGGAGTCAACTTTATCAAGTGCGATCTGTGTTGCAAGGGGGCCGATCAACTCAAAAATGACAGTGGTCAAAACTGTAACGGCTAACAATATATCTTTGAGTTCGGGAAAATTATGTCCGGCAACCAAGGCCATCCCAATCGCAATGCCCGCTTGCGGCAGCAAGGCCGCGCCCATCCATGTGTTATGCGAGGCGGGACTGCGGCTCCACTGTCCGCCGATCCATCCTCCGATCACGCGGGATGCGGTGCGCAGGATGCAGTAAGCCGCAATGAGGGCAGCGAAGGCCCACCCTTGGGTAAAGTGAAGAGAAGCGCCGGCAAGAAAGAAGAACACAATCATAAACGGCCATTCGATATTCTCAATTTCATGAAAGGCGTGCGTGTGGTGCTTGGCGAAGTTGACGACAATGGCGCCTGCGACAATACCTGAGAGGAGTATCGACACGCCAAGCCAGTGCGACAGCCCGGCGCACAGAAACACAACGGCCAAGGCTTCGGTTTGTATCGGCTCGCCTTTGCGTAAATGCCCTGTGAGGTAGGCTGCTGGAAATCCGACAACGGCCCCCACACCGACAGCGCCGACGAATTCCCACAGACCTTCTTGTATGGTGATGCTGATGCCATTTTCTGCGAGAATGTTGGCGCCGATCAAAACAAGCGAAAAAGAGATCAGTCCCCACACATCGTCAATAGCGACAATGCCCTCAAGCGTCTCGGCAAAGTCGCCTTTGCGTCCTCTCTGTTTGATCACATCCATCGTTGCCGCAGGGTCGGTCGCTGTTGCGACACCGGCGAGCAACAACGCTAAAATGGGCGGGGTGCCGATGGCGATGAGGCCAACGCTCACCACAAGAATGGTGACAACGACAACTGCAACAGACATCGCTAAAATGGGCTTGCCATGGCGTTTGAGTTGCTCCCGCGAAAGCGAGCCGCCGAGCAGGAAGGCGACCATTGTCAACGCGATGGAAGAGAGCAGGTCGTACCAGCCATTGACCTCTGTGGGCACAATGTTCAGCGCCATAGGTCCTGCGAGCACGCCGACAAGCATGATCAGAGTCACACGCGGCAATCGGGTTCGCCGTCCGATTTCATCGGCGGCAAGGCCGAGAACAAAGAGACCGCCAATGATTAGAAGGATAAAGTAGATGTCCACGTTTTTACTCTCGCGCTTTCTGCACATGAATAGAGAGTAAAAGCGCAAAGGGAGCAAGGGGAATGTTAATAGATCATCTGTAACGCGATTGTCATAAAACCTTTAAACTCCAAGCGTTACGACACATAAGGGGCGGCATGATTCGTTTCCTAGAGGCGTCACGCTGAACACTGAATCAACTACGCCCTCGCCGTTTTAGTCTTTGTAAAGATTAAATTAGCACAATTGATATATGAGACTATGGTATAGACGGGCTGATTTTTCTGATTTTGCATTCGGCAGCGGTGGTGTATAACCACGTCCCAGGGGGCAAAGGCTCCTTTGAAGTGAAAGGCGTGTACTCTGTTTACTTACATTGTCCCTACGGTGCGGCAGAAGTTGATCGACCAAGGGAAACTTGTGCGTATCGACTCCCATGGTCAGGCGATTTCTGCAATCACATCGCCCGAAATCGATGCGCTCGCGATCAATGTGCTTGGCCCCATTCCATTGCCTTTAAATATGGGCGGTGAGCAAATCGACGCGTTATGGTATGTCGCTGTGCGCCATACGGAACTTCGGGCCGTAGAGCAACTCGCCGCGCGGCTCCGCGATCTTGGGAATCAAAATTTATTTGCTGAATTGTCATCGTCGATGGCGGTCAATTCGGTGCTGATTATCGGCGATCTTGCCAAGGCAAAGAATCCTTTGGTGCGCGTGCATTCTAATTGCCTGACGGGGGATGTGTTCGGCTCCCAGCGCTGTGAATGCGGGCCCCAATTACACGCCGCCCTCCATCGCATTCATGGGGAACCGGAAGGGGGTATTCTGGTCTATATGAATGGGCATGAGGGCCGCGGCATTGGCCTGTGGGCCAAAGCGGCGACATATATTCTGCAGGATTCGGGAGAAAACACCTATCAGGCCAATCGCAGCTTAGGGCTTGCCGAAGATAGCCGTGATTTCCGCGATGCAGGGGCGCTGCTCTTGCACTTCCTTGGCGACCGGCCTTTCCGCCTGATGACCAATAATCCTAAAAAAGTCAATGAACTCAAAGAGATGGGGCTTCGCCAGTTCACCACGGAAAAGCATGTGGTGGGGATTGGCGATTATAATCGGCGCTATCTGTCTGCGAAAAAGGACTGGGGGCATCAGCTCGATGAGGATGATCTCACCTCTGGCTCCTGTGACCATGATCACGACTAGAGGCGTTTTTGTGGGAATTATCCCACGATATAGTTAATCTCAAACCCGAATTTAGGTCTTTTACCTTGTCTTTTTGGCTTTTTGGTCTTATTTAGCTTCTGCAAACGCAAAATTACGCCAAGAACTTGCAGAGGGGTGGGAATTTTCCCACAATCACGATGGCCAGTATTCAAGATCTTATCACGCGGGCGGAAGCCCTTGCCGACCGCGATCAGCTCTCCCTCTCCACCATTTCCCGCAAACTGCTGAATGACGGTAAGGGCATTGCGCGTCTGAAAGAGGGTGGGCAATGCACCATGAAAACGCTCGACACAGCATTTGAGCGGTTAGCGGCCTTAGAGTCCGCTCACAAACCATCACCAACGCCCCCTGCATCGTCTTCTCAACCAGCGGACTTATCGATGACCACACTCACGCATTTAGACCGCTTGGAGGCGGAAAGCATTCACATCATACGCGAAGTCGCCGCCGAATCGGAAAACCCGGTGATGCTTTATTCGGTCGGAAAAGATTCCGCCGTCATGCTGCATTTAGCGATGAAAGCGTTTTATCCGTCAAAACCTCCTTTCCCTGTGTTGCATGTGGACACAACGTGGAAGTTTCGCGAAATGATCAGGTTTCGTGATGAATTGGTGGCGAAGCTTGGTCTTGATTTGATTGTGCACATCAATCAGGAAGGTGTGGCGCAGGGCGTTGGGCCGTTTACCCATGGCTCGCAATTGCATACCGATGTGATGAAAACGCAAGCGCTTAAACAGGCTCTCGATAAATACAAATTCGATGCCGCGTTTGGCGGCGCTCGCCGCGATGAAGAAAAGTCGCGCGCGAAAGAGCGTGTTTTCTCTTTCCGGTCGGCGCAACACCGCTGGGACCCGAAGAACCAGCGTCCAGAACTTTGGGATATTTACAACACGCGGATTCACCAAGGCGAGTCGATCCGTGTGTTTCCGCTGTCGAATTGGACCGAGCTCGATATTTGGCAATATATCTACAAAGAAGAGATCCCCATTGTGCCGCTATATTATGCCGCTGAGCGCCCGGTTGTGGAGCGCGATGGGGTATTGATCATGGTGGATGATGACCGCATGCCGCTTGAGCCGGTCGAAACCCCGGTGATGAAAAAAGTGCGCTTCCGGACCCTTGGCTGTTACCCCCTGACAGGGGCCGTTGAATCCGGCGCGGCAACGCTGCCCGATATTATTCAAGAAATGCTTCTCACCAAAAGTTCCGAGCGCCAAGGCCGGGTGATTGACCACGACCAGGCCGCCTCCATGGAGAAGAAAAAACAAGAGGGCTATTTCTAATGTCACATCAATCAGCTCTCATCGAAGACGATATTCTCGGATATTTGCAAGCGCATGAGAATAAAAGCTTCTTGCGCTTTATCACCTGCGGCAGTGTGGATGATGGAAAATCAACGCTGATTGGCCGTTTGCTTTACGATTCCAAACTGATTTACGAAGATCAGCTTTCGGCGCTGGAAAGCGACAGCAAAAAGGTCGGCACGCAAGGCGAAAAAATCGATTTTGCGTTGCTTGTGGATGGTCTTGCGGCGGAACGCGAGCAAGGCATCACCATTGACGTGGCGTATCGTTTCTTTTCCACGGACCAGCGTAAATTTATTGTCGCCGATACACCAGGGCACGAACAATATACCCGCAACATGGCGACAGGGGCGTCTACAGCGGACCTTGCCGTGATCTTGATCGATGCGCGGCACGGCGTGATGACGCAAACCCGGCGGCATTCGTTTATTGCGTCTCTCTTAGGCATTAAACACATCGTGGTCGCCATCAATAAAATGGATTTGGTGCATTTCGATCAGACTGTGTTTGAGAAAATCGAAACGGAATATTGTGATTTTGCGAAAAATCTTGGCTTTGAAAGTATTCTCTGTATTCCGATGTCGGCGCTCGAAGGCGATAACATCACCTCTCAAAGCGGCAACACCCCATGGTATCACGGTGCGGCGTTGCTGCCCTATCTCGAAACCATTGATGTGTCGTCGCACACGTCGGACGACGCGTTCCGGATGCCTGTGCAATGGGTCAACCGGCCCAACCTCGACTTCCGTGGATTTTCTGGAACGGTGGCAGGGGGAAGCGTTGCCCCGGGCGATGAGATTGTTGTCTTGCCATCGGCCAACCGGTCGAAAGTCTCGCGCATCGTCACCTATAATGGTGATTTAGACAAAGCAAGCACGGATCAAGCCGTGACCTTGGTTTTGGAAGACGAGATTGACATCAGCCGCGGCGATGTCATTTGCGGGGGCCAAGCCCCTGCGGAACAAACCGATCAGTTCGCCGCGCATCTTTTGTGGATGCATGACGAGGCGCTGTTTCCTGGACGGCAATATCTTCTCAAGACGGCCAACCGAATTGTCCCGGCGACGGTGACGGATCTGAAGCATAAGATCAATGTCAACACGCTGGATCATCAATCGGGCAAAACGTTGGAGCTTAATGAAGTGGGTGTGTGTAACATCCACACCAGTCAGCCCATTGCGTTTGATCCTTATAATGCGAATCGTAAAACCGGCAGTTTTATTCTGATTGACCGGCGCACCAACACCACAATTGGCGCAGGCATGATCGACTTTTCCTTACGCCGCGCGCAGAATGTGCATTGGCAGGCATTGGAGATTGATAAAACCGCCCGCGCGCAACAGAAGCATCAAAAGCCATGCATGCTGTGGTTCACAGGGTTATCGGGCTCGGGCAAATCGACCGTCGCAAACCTTGTTGAAAAACGTCTTTTTGATTTGGGGCGTCATACCTACACGCTTGATGGCGATAATGTCCGCCACGGTCTCAATAATGATCTTGGCTTTACTGACGCAGACCGGGTGGAAAATATTCGCCGTGTCAGTGAAACCGCAAAATTGATGGTCGATGCGGGGACGATTGTTTTGGTGTCGTTTATTTCGCCATTTACCAGCGAGCGGCGCATGGCGCGCGATCTGGTGGAAGATGGCGAATTTATCGAGGTCTTTATCTCAACGCCGCTTGATGTGTGCGAGCAGCGCGATGTCAAAGGGCTGTATGCCAAAGCCCGCCGCGGTGAGATCAAAAACTTCACCGGCATCGATTCCGATTATGAAAAACCGGAGAACCCGGAGATTGACATCGATACATCGCAAAAAACTGCGGACCAGGCCGCTGTTGAAATTGTCGCATATCTCGAGAAGAACGGCTACCTCGACGGTTAAATGTAAAGGTCCGTCTCGAAGGATCAAGAAAGGATTGTCGTCTAAGCCCTTATGAGACAAGATAGGGCTCATGCGATATGCAATGAAATATCTTTGGTCTTTGCTTTTATCGTTTGCGTTTGTGATAACGCAAGCACTTGCGCAGGATATGCAATCCTCCATAGACGCGTATGATTCCCAGCTCTGTGCCTTGGCGCAGAAGATGATTGTGAATGTAGACAAAGAAGCCGTTCTCCCGTTCGGCCTGCATGTTCAATACGGTGATGGCAACGGCTTTCACACCATTCAAATGAATGTCGATGCGGCGACAAACACGGTGTCTATCGCCACGACGAAGGGCGAAACGGCTGTGGATGGCGCGGCGTTGACCACTCATGTGGCGTGCAAAATGGTCAACCGGGATCGCGTCAATGATGTTCTCAACCTCTCACGCGATGGGCCTTTGCGATCTTGTGGCGATGTGAACAGACGCACCTATGACACGGTTTTAGAGCTTTTGACGCCTGCGCAACGCGCAAAGTTTATCGACGAAGGAACACCACTGATCTTTACGGATGACTACATCGCAGCGTCCGGGGGAGAATGGTTGCCTCTCGCGATTGATGATTACATCTCTTATGGCGATCAGGGTGTGACCGTGCAAGCCCCCTCGGTGCGCGTCGCTTGGAATAAAGACACCCGCGAATTTTTTCAAGGCACGCAGCATTGCAAGTTGCTCTCTGCCAGCGCCATGTATCGCTGGATGACAAAAGGCGCGTTTGAAAAAGAAGCAACACTGTTCCCGCGCACCAAAGCGCCGTGCTATACGCCAAGTGCAATGACCTCAACCGTCGGCTCCTGTCATTTTTATTTTGCCCCGGCCGATGCCATGTTTTGCAAAGATTATTCAGGGCCAGGCTGGACGGAAGAGAGTGCGCGCGCTGAATGTGGTCAGCGTCATGCGTCACGCGCGGCGCTGCAAGCTGAAGGCAATACCTATGAAGGGCAGGGTGGGATTTATCTTCCGCAAGCCTGTGATGCGCGCAGAGATACAGAACCGATGGCTAGCACCTGCGTGTTTCAATGCAATGCAGACGATGAAGCGCTGTGGCATACGCTTGGTGCGCAATCTAATCCGGCTGCGGGGGCGATGATGACCCGTGCGTGCGATCTATACATCGCGCGTTAGGTTTTAGTCGTGTTTAGCTATGTTCCAGCCCTTATCGCTGAGATGCGTTTCTGCAAAGGCCCGCGGTTCCCCTTCGAGCTCTGTTCCGAGATTGTCATTCCACCGATTAAGGAAACCGAACAAGCCGATCAAACTCATCATCTCAAGGATTTGATCTTCAGAAAAATGGCTCTTCAGCCGGTCAAAGTCGGCATCCGTGGTCTCTGCCGGTGAACGCCCGGCGGCTTGTGCAAAGTTGAGCGCCGCCCGTTCGGCGTCCGTGAATAAATCGCTCCGTTCATACTCCCATAGCGCATCCATCTTTTCTTGCGGGATGCCCGCGCGGGCGCTGCCATGTGCCGTATGGGCAAAACAATACATGCACCCCGCCGCATGACTGACAAGCTCGGCCATCATTTGTTTCAGCGCATGATCGACCTGACTGGTTGGGCCATAGACAGCATTGTAAAGTGCCAGCAAGGCATTGAGGAGCTCTGGCTTACGCGCCATGGTCAAGACGTCATTGGCGGAGAAGCCCATATTTTCAATGCTGATTTCGAAAACCTTTTGCATCTCGGGGCTTAAATCTTCGACTTTGGCAGGCGCGATACGTGGCATGGGCTGTCCTTTTTAACTCTCAAATGACGTGTCTGACGGGGGCGTCAGGAAAGTGGCTGATTTCCCAATCTGATTTTGTGTCTCCTTTATTTCCATTCGCGCAATGCTTTGCAAATGGACTTCATCAGGGCCGTCCGCAAAACGGAGCGCGCGTCCCCAAGTGTAAATATCGGCAAGCGGCGTGTCCGGCGAAATCCCCATAGCGCCAAACACTTGAATGGCCCGGTCCGTGACGCGGGTTTGCAATTGCGGCGCGACTGCTTTGATCATGGAAATTTCTTTGCGCGCTTCCTTTGCGCCCACTTGATCGATCATCCATGCGGTTTTGAGGACGAGAAGACGCGCTTGATCAATCTCGATCCGCGATTGCGCAATCCATTCGCCAATTGAGCCATGCTGGTGCAAATATTTGCCAAAGGTTTTGCGTTCTTGCGACCGTTCGACCATCAATCGCAGGGCAAGTTCCGCTTGCCCGATGGACCGCATGCAATGATGGATGCGGCCTGGGCCAAGGCGGGCTTGCGCAATCATAAAGCCATCGCCTTCATCGGCGATGAGATTGCTTGCCGGCACGCGCACGTCTTGAAAGACAATCTCGCAATGCCCTTCCGGCGAGTGGTGATTGAGAATGGTAATGTTACGGATCACCGCCACACCTGGCGTGTCCATGGGCACCAAGACCATGCTTTGTTGACGGTGGCGGTTTTCATTGTCCGGATCGGTTTTACCCATGACGATCATGATTTTGCAATTGGGGTGTGCGGCATTGCTGATGAACCATTTACGCCCGTTGATCACATAATCGTTCCCATCGCGCACAATCGATGTGGTGATGTTGGTGGCGTCCGATGAGGGCACGTCTGGTTCCGTCATGGCGAAAGCGGATCGGATCTCTCCATTCAACAGCGGTGTGAGCCATGCGTCTTTTTGTGCGGGTGTGCCGAACATATGCAGCACTTCCATATTGCCGGTGTCGGGGGCGTTGCAATTAAACACTTCGGGGGACCACATCACCGATCCCATGATCTCCGCCAGCGGCGCATATTCGAGGTTGGTGAGACGTGTGCCCGGTTCATCGTCTTTGAGATGCGGCAGAAAGAGATTCCACAACCCTTCCGACTTGGCGAGGGCTTTCAGGTCTTCCATAAA
>JANQLI010000156.1 GCA_028280675.1 Alphaproteobacteria bacterium | reverse complement strand
GATCTGAACGATGTCGTCATCAGTATATTGGCTTAAGATGGCGCGGCCAATGGTTGTCGCGCACAGAGACCCGCCAATCCCTTTATAGATCTTCAAGCTGTGCGGATGCGCGGGTTTGCGTGTGTAAATGATATGTGTGTGCAAATCACTTTGTCCCGCAATGCTTGCCGTTTCGTTTAATTCAGAGGACAGATCATCAACCAGGCGGGCAACCCATCCTTGGCAAATCAAGGCGTTGTCCACCCAACTGCCTAATCGACTGAAATTGCGTGTCGGGAAGTATGTTTTGGTTTTTTTGTCAAAAGCTAAATAGCCAAGATCGACGAGGTTTTTCATTAATGCAAGGGTGCTTGGTTGAGGATAGTTGAGATTGGATTTGATTTCCACGGCACGCATGGGTTTTTGTTCTTTGCGAAACAGTTCAAAAACTTCAAAAATACGCCCAACCGATTTACTGATAACAGACCCCATACCGCCTAACTCCGCAACCGCTAATCTACTGTAATAGACAATGTATTATAATAATAATTATTATATTTTGGTCGTCATATTGCGCTGCATTGACTATTACGTCAAGGGAACGTTTTTAATGAAAAACGATACGTTAATGAGAAGATGCGTTCACTTGTGTTTCCAGTGATTCGCGAAAACGGGTTAGCACCACTGTTGTCATAATTGTCAACACACCGCCGATCATCAGCGGCAGGCCGAGGCCATAATAATCTGCAGCGATTCCCATGACTAAGGCTCCTAAACCCGGTCCGCCGCGCAGACCAACAGACCACAAACTCAGAACCCGGCCACGCATTTCCTCTTCCACAATGTGTTGCACAATCGTTTGCGACCCCGTTCCGCTGGCTACTTGTACGAAACCAGCAATCGCGACAAGCAATGTGGCCAGCCAAAAGTTTGCACTGAGCACCAGAAGGATCACGCAGACAGAATTGGCCAGCACAGAGGCGATCATAATCCATGTCATGTTTTTGACAGATGATTTGTTTGCCAAGATTAATCCGGCCATTACCGCGCCGATGCCCATGGCCGATGTAAAAATGGCGACTTTATTTGGTAAGGCGTCTTCAGCTCGGAAGATTTCCCAGCCAAAGAGCTGGTTGATCTCTGTCAGGTCCGAGCGGAATAATGTGTCCACAATCCCTGGGATCAATTCGACAATGGGCCTTGAGAAGATAGCGCCTGAGAGCACCATCAGCATTAAGACGGCTATCGAGGGGTGAGTAAAGGTATAGCGGCATCCTTCGACAAATTCTTCCAGCATATGCAAAATAGGATGCCCGTCTTTTTTGGGCTTGGGTTCGAACGCGGGGAGCTCCAACATCGCCAGCGCGACAAGGATGGTGATGAAGCTGACAGCGTTAAACCCAAAAGCGAAAGCAATGCCGAATTGCGCGATGATCAAGCCGCCAAGGAAAGGACCGATAAAACGCGCGAGATTGAAAATAACGGACGTAATGGCAATGGCTGAGCTGAGCAAGTCACGTGGCAGCATCATCGGGACGAGTGTGAGGCGCGCTGTTGTGTTCAGCGCAAAGACGGTTCCCGCAACGGCGCTTAACAGCACAACCAATTCCGGCGTGATAAGATCAAAGGCTGTCAGAAGGCAGAGTAAGAGCGCTTGAAGGAGGGACACACTTAAACACGTGATCAAAATGCGGCGACGATCATACCGGTCGGCTAAGACACCGCCGAG
The DNA here is from genome assembly GCA_028280675.1 of Alphaproteobacteria bacterium. Lineage (GTDB taxonomy): Bacteria > Pseudomonadota > Alphaproteobacteria > SMXP01 > SMXP01 > JANQLI01. Next base: position 335 of record JANQLI010000156.1, on the reverse strand, counting down.
CGGCGATAAAAAAAAGATCGGCACAAATTCCGCAACAGCCACGGTGCCTAACCACGCGGCTGATCCGGTCAGCTCCCAGATCAGAACGCCCACAGCAATGCGTTGCGCCCACATTCCGATCAGAGAAACGGTATTTCCCGCCGTATAGATTCCGAAATTGCGATTTTTTAATGTGTTTAGAGCCGTGCTCATCGACGCAGACAATCTTTCCAGTCATGGTGAGTCTGACGCACTGTCATTGACGTGACGTTCCGCTTCAGCACGCGACACCCTTGCCTTGCTTATCCCCGATTTGCTGAGGACTCACAAGGGCTAAGATTATGCTGTGCCATAAA
>JANQLI010000091.1 GCA_028280675.1 Alphaproteobacteria bacterium | reverse complement strand
CGGCCGTGCGCACGCAATCCATAGCGGTATCACCACCGCCAATCACGACCACGTTCTTACCAGCCGCATTCAGATCACCAGATTCAAATTCTTCGACCTTATCCCCCAAACCTTTGCGGTTTGAAGCCGTCAAATAGGTCATCGCTGGATACACCCCGGCCATTCCTGCGCCAGGCACTTGCAGGGGACGCGCTTGATACACACCCGTTGCAATCAACAAAGCATCATGTTTTGCCCGTAAGTCCTCAAGGGTAGCGTCCTGACCCACATTGAAATTGAGATGAAACGTGATGCCGCCATCGCTGAGAAGTTTTGCCCGGCGTTCGACAATCTCTTTGTCCAGTTTGAAGTTGGGAATGCCATAGATCAACAAGCCGCCAACGCGGTCATAGCGATCATAGACATGGATCTGATAGCCTTTTTTGCGCAACTGCTCTGCGGCGGCGAGTCCACCTGGCCCCGCCCCAATGATACCGATTGACTGAGACTTTTCTTCTGTCACTTGGATGGGTTTGACCCAGCCGTTTTCCCATGCCGTATCGGTGATGTATTTTTCCACAGCCCCAATCGTGACTGTGCCATGACCGGATTGTTCGATCGTACAATTGCCTTCGCAAAGACGGTCCTGCGGACAAATCCGCCCACAGACTTCCGGCATGTTGTTTGTCGCTTGGCTGATTTCATAGGCTTCTTCCAAACGGCCCGTTGCCGTAAGCATCAGCCAATCCGGAATATTGTTATGGAGCGGGCAATGCACCTGGCAAAAGGGAATTCCGCATTGCGAGCAACGCCCCGCTTGGTCAGCGGCTTTTTCGGCAATAAACTCGGCATAGATTTCGCCAAAGTCCTGGCTGCGATCCGTCGCTTGCCGCTTCTCCGGCATTTGTTTTTCAAGCGACACAAATTTTAGCATCTTCTGCGCCATAAGCGGACGCTCCTTACATCAAATCCGGTCATGAGAAAAAAGAACAGCCGCTTAAACCAACCCTCTATCTGGGGCCTGCAAGGTTACGCGACTGTGACTTGACCACCATTTCCCGCCGTGAAGCGGTATATGGGCTTGTCTATACGTTAAATTGGGTAGAATTTCTAGCAAAAACCCACATATATGTCAATAATACTGACTAATTAATAAGGGATTTATTTATTTTTCTGTCATAATCTTCCCTTACGAGAATCTTAAGATTCATATTTAGTCCCATATCGGTCCTATTTCGCGTGTTGACGACGCCTGCCGATAAGGGCATCAGGCAGTTACGGCGGTTCTCTGGTTTTCTGAAGGCCACACTCGCCCGGCGCACAGAAAGAGGAACTGGCCTTGTCCATTGAACAGCTCATACTTCTGGCCATCATCCAGGGCATTACGGAATTTCTGCCGATAAGTTCATCCGCCCACCTTATTCTTCTGCCGCAACTCATGGACCTGCCGGATCAAGGACCGCTTATTGATGTGGCGGTGCATGTCGGATCGTTAGGGGCAGTTTTGCTTTATTTTCGCGGCGATGTGGCGGCGCTGTTTCGCGGCATTGCCCATCTTGCGCAAGGTCACCAAAGCTCAGAAACAAAGCTGCTGATCAATTTGATCATCGCGACGCCGCCTGTGCTGTTTATGGGCTTGGCCCTTTATGTCAGCGGCATGATCAACGAGCTGCGCTCGGCTGAAGTGATCGCCTGGATGACCATTATGTTTGGAGTCATCCTGTATCTTGCAGACCGCTGGGGCAAAGAAAAGAAAACGCTTGAGAAACTGAAAATGAATCACGCGCTCGCCATCGGGGTTGCGCAATGTGTATCGCTGATCCCAGGAACAAGCCGGTCCGGGATCACCATGACCATGGCGCGCAGTCTCGGTTACACGCGCACAGAATCCGCCCGGTTTTCAATGCTTCTGGCCTTACCGACCATCGCCGCTTTCGGTCTTTATACCGCTTTCGAAATCTATGAAAGTGGCAGCTCAATACTGCAGCAAGACGCGCTCTTCGTAATGGTCTTGTCATTTGCGTCGGCGTATGCCGCCATTGCCTTTTTCATGCGCCTTCTGCAACGCATGAGTTTGCTGCCATTTGTAATTTACCGGCTGGTGCTTGGATTCGCCCTTCTCGGATATATCTATCTCTAGAAAATGAGAGCTTAGTCCGCCAACTCTTCATACTGTCCTTGGCGCCGGTAAGGCACCAAATAAGACGGCACGACACTCTCCACACTTAATGGCGTGATGGCGAAATCTGCAAGCGTTCCGATAGCATCGTCAGAGACATTAACAACATTATCGCGTTTTAACAGCTCCACCTGATCCATGGTCAACAGAGGGTCCATGATAAATTTCGGAATCAGGGCCAGCACCAGAGCCTCAAATTTCGCCAAAGCAAAAGGGATCGGAATCAATAAGCGCTTACGCCCTGTGTGGGTTAAGATAAACTGCAGTAGCTCCTTAAAGCTATACATGCGCGGACCACCAAGCTCAAAGACCCGGCCAGCAGCCTGATCTGCTGCGAGGGATGCGGCAACAGCATCGGCGACATCACCAACAAACACAGGCTGAAAACGCGTATGCCCCCCTCCGATCAGCGGCAAAAAGGGAAGAACCCGAGCAAGCGATGCAAAAAGATTAAAAAAGTTATCTTCTGGACCAAAAATAATTGAAGGGCGCAACACAACAGCATTAGGAAATGCATCTCGCACCTGCTTTTCCCCTTCAGCTTTGGTTTGCGCATACTTCGCATGCGCGGCGGGGTCCGCGCCAATCGCTGAGAGATGCACAAGATGTGACACGCCGCTCTCTTGCGCGAGACGGGCAATGCGCGCGGCCGCATCCACATGCACAGCTTGAAATGTTTGCTTGCCTTTCTCAAAGAGAATGCCAACGAGATTAACCGCTGCATCAGCGCCATCAAGCGCGCGCGTCACAGACGCCTCATCACGAATGTTGGCTTGAACGATCTCAACCTGTCCGACGACACCCAAAGGACGTAGAAAATGCGCCGTATGGGGATTGCGCACGGCCACACGCACCCGATAGCCCGCCTCTGCAAGCGCCCGAACCGTATGCCGGCCAACAAAGCCTGACCCGCCAAAGACTGTGACTATTTTCGCCGCCATTTTCGCTGTCATTTTCACCGTCATGGCACTCTCCACAGATAAACCCAATGAAGGGGATGAAATTTGGCCCTTTGATAGCGCAATGAACGCCCTGTACCAAGCCAAAAAGGGGCAATTTGCCGCCACCAGTTTGTTGTTTTGGTCATCGCAAATTGTCACGCGTGATCCGCGTATTGTTGCGAAGCGCCCCGTTGACAAGTGGATGCGAGAGCGATAGTCAACGAAACCTGCTGACCTGTTTTTTTGGCCCAGGTGGCGGAATTGGTAGACGCGCTAGCTTCAGGTGCTAGTGCCCTTATGGGCGTGGAAGTTCGAGTCTTCTCCTGGGCACCATTCACATCACTCCCGCAACAATAGACCTTTTGACACCAGTTTCCATGGTGTGATTGCGCCGTTAATGACTGCGCACAACATCACCCTATACGTTGACGCTTTTTCGTTGAAAGTTTACAATTATAAGTGGTGTATATCTTTATTTATTTTTCTTTACTTGAGTTCTTTTGATGACGTTACCCAAACCAAAATACGACATTGGATCAGACCGCAGCGAGCTTATTCTTCAGGCCATCGATAATATTGAAAAAAGTATTGCTGATATTTCTTACTGGAAAAATGCCTGTAAAAATTTAGCCGCCCTTTTTGACTCCAAAGAGGCTTTCATTATTTTATTCAATCTTGAAACCAATCGACCCCTTATCGTTGCGACAAATGATACCGAGCGCAACCTTGTTCAGAGCTATTGGTCCAATGATGGCGCCGAGAGCTTCCAAAACGATCCTTTGTTCAAGAGCTCTTCCAGATTGGACGAAGGGGCTATCGTCACCAATGAAGAATTAATCCCAAATTCTGAACTTCATAAGACAGTCTATTATAAAGATGTTCTTTCGAAATTAGATATTGAAAAAACACTGACCTCAGTCTTGATGAAAAACGCGCAATATTATGCTTATGCCGCATTGATACGCGGCAAGAACACGTCTGTGTTCACTGACAAGGACAAGGTGTTACTGCAGCATCTGTCTCCCTATTTAAAATTGGGGTTGCGTGCATATCTCGAAACACAAAAACAAAAGACATTTTCAAATATCCTCGTAAATGTATGGCTGGGCGAATATTCTTTTGCTGTTTTTCAGCTCAACAAATCGGCTAAAATTCTTCAAATGAATGACTATGCCAAGCATCTTGTTGATGAAAAGGCGCAGCTTTCGATCATCGATCAAGAACTCACCTATGAAGGCGATGACAATGTGGCCAACCAGTTCGTTGCCCTGATCGAAAATTCGTGCCATCCCGCAAAAAGAAAAGTCCCGCATCAGCAACTCTCGTCTCTTGAAATCGATGGCGTCTATTTCCGTTTGATTGTGATCCCGCTAAAACAAGTTGAAGTGCTACACAGTTCCGAACACCCGGCATGCCTTGTTGTCTTACAAGATCGTGGGTCAGCGGAACAAGTGATTGATCGCTCATTTTTACAAATGGCGTTCGATTTCTCAAAAGCGGAACTGCGTGTTGCGGAAGGCCTTTCTCATGGATCCACGCTCAAGGAAATTGCTGAGGACAATGGCATTAGCGTTCACACTGTGCGTGCTCAATTGAGATCCATTTTTGCCAAATCGGGTTTGAACTCGCAATCAAGCCTAATAAGATTTCTTGTCGATGAAGCCAGCTATCAAATTCCAAAACGCTCAGGCTATAAAAGCTACTTTCAAACATTTTCACCCAAGGACCTTTACGACATCATTTGATCCCGTCCTCTGCATAACGCAGATCAAAGGGTTCGACGATCACCGGCATGTCATCGGTGACATGCCGGCCGAGGGGCTTCAACATGCGATTCCAATACGCAAAATGCAGATCTTTCCAAATCGCCACATCACGTATGGGAGGGCCATCAAGGGCGGTGTGTTGCGCGTCAATAGCGCCAAAGGTGACAGGCAATACGTCACGCAGTTCCACCACGACGGATGGGGTTCCATCATAAGCCGTAAAAACAATGTGATCGCCGCGTTTGGGAAGATCAAATCCATGTGCTTCGAGCAACCAGGGAAGGGCGAAGGTTCCCGTTTTGTCGCGGGACCGGATCAAATCCAACACTTGCGCCGCAGATGTTTCATCCACAGCGATACAGCGCACTTCAAAATCATCCCCGATATCAGCAGACGTCTTCTTCGCCCGCTGCCAGAACGCCATTAATTGATCTTCGCTTGGCTTTGCGGGACCTTCCGG
>JANQLI010000079.1 GCA_028280675.1 Alphaproteobacteria bacterium | reverse complement strand
ACATAAGGCGCCGCCAGACCGGCGCCCAATGCAAGAAAGATGAGCAGAGACACAAATGCCGGTTGGAATAAAGCAAAGCCTAAAGCAGCCCCCATAAAGGGAGCGGTACACGGGGTCGCGACAATCACAGCCAAAATACCCGTGGCAAATGATCCAAGAAGACCCTCTTGCTGCGCCTGAGACGCACCGGCACCCATGACGCTTTGTCCAACGTCAAAGAGGCCGGTTAAATTCAGCCCAACAAGAAACATGAGGTAGGTGATCAGGGCGACAAAGATGGGCGATTGCAACTGAAACCCCCACCCGATCTGATCGCCGGCAGATCGCAGGGCCATCAAGACAAGTGCGAGCACGGCAAAGCTGACGAGCACACCTGCGCCATAAGCGAGCCCACCGCGCCGCACCTCTTTTTCATGACCATGCACATGCTGCAGAAAGCTGAGGGCTTTCATCGAGAGCACTGGAAAAACGCAAGGCATCAAATTTAATAAAAGCCCGCCAAGAAAAGCAAAAAGAAGCGCTTGGAACAAAGAGATATTGCTCACCTCTTGCCCTGGGAAAAGGTATGGGGTTGAAAATGTAACGGGCTCTGCCATCACGGGAGCATCGAAGGAATAGGCAGAGCGCAAAGATGTCCCTGGTTCCGGCCCTCTCTCCTCTATCACTAACAATCCAGCAAGAGATGACAGGGGCAACTTGCCCTCATCGATGACTTTATACCCTGCCGCAACAGTGAGATTAAAACCTGTGTCGCCATAACGCAGCACTTGTGGTTGCGCATAGCGAATGAGGCCTTCACCCTCGGGATAGAACTCTAATCGTGTAACGCGCTTTTGATGAAATGCTTGCGCCCATGAGGGAGCATCAAATGTGACCTGCACCTGACCCTGAACGACTGCCGATGAAGATGGCCATGGTATTGTTGTAGGTAAGTTCGCCTGCACTTTTTGTATTACAGGAGACCAAATCAGATCGGACGAGGCCTCACCCTCGGTAATGCGCAAATCAAGACGCAGGTCCACCTCTTCAGGAATACAAATTTCCTCACAGACGAGCCATTTCACGTGCGCCTCAATCGGCAATGGACCGGGAGGGACATTATCAGGAACAAAAATTTCTGAGATGAGAAAGATCTCATTGGAATATCCATAATTGATCAGCGGACCGACAGGTATTTTTTCAGGGACTGGCCATGCGATTGGCCCCGCTTGAAAGCCACGGGGCAATGTCCACTCAATCTTGGTCGCTTCTCCGGAATCACCAGGGTTTTTCCAATAGGTATGCCAGTTGGGAATAATCTTCTGACGCAGGGCAATATAAAATGAGCTCCCTGGCGCCACTTCCAGAGTGTCGCTGACAAGTTCTGCCTCCACGTGATCTGTGGCGACAGGTTTTGCGGACAGAGGCGTTCCCCAAAGACTCAAGATCACGACAAATACAGCACAAACGGACATATACCCACGCGACATCAAATCTCTCATCTCACATAAAATCATTGTGGTTACCGCTCTCACATCCAATGCAGCCCATATCACATCTTTCACAGAGTATAGCGTGAATGTTTGTGTGGATTCGGATTCATCGCGAAATTGTTATATATCGTGTATGGAAATGGGGCTTGACTGACCCTTACCTGCATTAAGAATTGAACCAGATACCATCACAACGCTATGCATCTCAACCTGTCATACGGTCACAACGAGCGGCAAAAACTCGACCTATATACGGTGAGAAACCGCACCAAGCAGCGCGGCGTCATCATCTATCTCTATGGGGGAAGCTGGCGTAAGGGTGACCGGAAACTTTACCGTTTTCTCGCATCCACCTTTAACCGGCGGGGTTTTTCATTTGTCGTGCCCGATTACCGCGTGTTTCCTGAGATACGCTATCCAGATTTTATGCATGATGCCGCGAATGCAATCGCCTGGATTCATAACAATGCGGCCAGCTATGACCTTCCTCTCAATCGGGTATTTTTAATGGGACACTCTGCGGGGGCGCATATGGGCGCTCTTCTGTTGACCAACGCCCGGTTTCTTGAAGAACATGGACTAAACCGACGTGACTTTGATGGCTTTATCGGCTTAGCAGGCCCTTATGGCATCAATCCACTGAACTACAACACCACGAAACCTATTTTTGCCGCAGCAGAACCGATCGCGGACGCCCAACCGACCGAACATGTCCAAGGGTCGGAACCGCCTATGCTTCTCCTCCATGGCGATGCGGATTCGACAGTCTACCCGATCAACACAACCCATCTCGAAACCCAATTGCAAGGCGCAGGGTCTCGCGCCAAAAGCATCATCTATCCGGATATTGGGCATGTTGGAATCCTGACATCCATCCTGCCGCCGTTTCGGTGGCGCGCCCCTGTGCTGAAAGATGTCTTATCCTTCCTTGATGAACATGCCCCTTCTGAAAATTTAAGGGTGAAACATGATGGGCCTGCGCTCTCGCAAGAGGCGAATCCCTTTTAAAACGACCACATCGACACATGGGTGTTAACACTTTAGCGATTTACATAAATTTTTTTTGCGTGTCACAATCACGCTCAATGGCGCATTAACCTTACCTGTTCAGATGAATCCTGCGCATTATCGCGCTTCATTCTTTAACAGGTATAATTAACAACGTGGCTCCCAATACGAGACACTCCGTATGCGCATTATTCATTCAAATGCTACGGATAAGATTCAGAACTTGGTAAGATTCTGTGGTCAGTCTCTTACACGAACACTGAGAAAGCGACTGCCAAAGGAGGCCTCGACTACAGAACTTGACGATTACCTTCCCCCCGCAAACTTGATAAGCGGTCCTCCTTCCCCCCTAGGAGGCCGCTTCTTTTTTGCCAAATTTACCCCTTGCCATGCGTATTGACCTCAGCGACAATTGATGTTTATTGCATCAAAAATGCACCGATTCACAACGCTGAGACCTATGCGTAAATTGAGACACTATATCTTCCTTTCTGTTCTTTTTTACCAGGGAATGGGGGTTTCTGCAGGACATACTGCGGACATTGAGCGGGTCGCAGTCGGTGTGCATCCAACATTCACGCGTGTCGTCTTCCACTTAAATGAGGCGACACCCTTTACCCAAACTCTTGATGAGACGGGGCAACCATCACTTGTCCTCAGCAATGTCACGACAGCAGGTCCCGTTCAATCATTTACCCCCAATCACGCCCCCCTCACCGGCCTCACCTATCATCAGGACAATGCGGGCCTACGCATCACCTTTGCGACCAATAGGTCAGTGGATGTCAAAAGCTTTTCACTGACACCCGATGATTATGGCGGGCATCGTGTTGTGATCGATTTCCCCAAACAAGAGACTCTGTTTCAACCCGTGCGTCAGACACCAGCAACGCTGCCAGAACCCAAACCAGTGATTGCGGCAGCGCCGCTGCCCCCTGAGCCGAAGCCCCCTCTTGCAAGTCCTGATATATCAGGTCCTGTAGAGGTCGATCCGTGCCGCCAAACACAAATTATGCTCAACCAGAATCAATGGAATATGGCCGCCTTGATTGAACATGGCTTATGCAAAAAAGAGGCGGGGCGTCTTGAAGAAGCACAGAATATTTTAGAACGCATCTTGACCTTTGACCCTGAATTTCATCGCGCACGCCTTGCCTTGGCGGATGTTTATGCGAGGCGGGGCTATTCCAGCAAAGCGCGTGAAGCCTACACCTATGTCCTCAAAACCAACCCCCCGAGTGATGTCAGATCACAGATTGAGCTCCGTCTCTCACAATTAAACTAGCCGTATGTCTTTCGGGGAGATCACATGTCCTTAAACCGGCGAAAGGTCCTGCAGAGTATTATCGCTCTCAGCAGCGCCGCCATCACGCCTGCCCACGCTAAATCACGCCTTCTGGGATCGCAATCCATATCCCACACATTTTTGTTCGTGCACGGCGCATTCCATGGCGGTTGGTGCTGGGATGACGTTGCTGGGCGACTGCGCTCTGAAGGCCATAAGGTCTTTACGCCAACCCTCACCGGGCTCAACCCAATGACGACAGGCAATTTAGAAAATATCCGATTAGAAACACATATTCAGGATCTTGAAACCCTTATCCAAGATGAGGATCTCAACACTATCATTTTGGTCTCGCATTCTTATGGGGGAATAGTGGCAACCGGCGTTGCTGACCGCCACCGCACGCGCATACAACACTTAATATATCTTGATGCTTATGTCCCTGTGGATGGGGGCTCATTTATTGATGCCCGTCTGAATCGCACGGAAGCGGAAATGGTTCTGGATAAGGGTCTGGCTCTGAATGCAAAGGAAGGGCGCATTTATCCCTTTCCACCCGAAGTTTTTGGCGTGATGCCCTCTCACCCCAAATACCAATTTGTGAAGGACAATGTCACAGCACATCCCGCCAGAACATGGCTCGATCCGGTGCGACTCCGCAATGGCGGGATTGCCGGTATCCCGAAAACCTATATTCAGTGCACAAACCCCAAACTTGGCGGTGGCTTGTTTGATCCTTACGCAGAGATGGCACGCACGACGGATGGCTGGACTTATCAAGACATTGCGACGGGCCATGACGCGATGATCACCGCTCCGGAAGAGTTGAGTCGTCTCCTTTTGCAAAGTGCAAAAATGAAAACCATCCAATAGCATAGCGGTCATTTTTGACAGCAAGCCCCTCCCTTCAGTAAGATCGTATTCTGAGACTTTGTGGAGAGCGTTATGCGGAAGACATTCTATATCTGGTGCATCGTGTTATGCTTTGTGGCCCCGGCTTCCGCTCAAGAGGCGTACACAGACACATCACTCCTGAAAGAGATTGATGTCGCCACACTCGAAGCCGCACTGAAGCAGATGGGCAAACCCTACACCATGAATACGGCTGTAGAGCCTGCAATGCTAGACATCAAACATACTATTCTCAATGCGCAATTCTCTCTGCAACCCGTTTGTTTTTCGGAAGAGAGCGGGCGCAGCGGATGCCCTGGCATCAATATCATTAGTATCTTTCCAGGCGTTTCATTGGAGAAAATCAACACCTTCAACATGAACAGCGAAGCGGTGAAAGCGCAATCGATTCCCAATGATGATGGCCAGACGTTCACCCTGATGAGTTATTATGTTGCGGCAGATTCAGGCATTACCTTTGGCACATTACGCGGTGTGCTGATCCGTTTTGAAAATGCGATGACACGTTGGATTTCAGAAATCCGTAGTCTCAATATTGTCTCGCCTGAATAATCATTCGCCGAAAATATGCGCCACCAATTGGCGTTTGTGTGCATGACGGCGGTGCTCAAAAACATATATGCCTTGCCATGTGCCTAAAACCAGACGTCCCTCAGCAATCGGAATACTGAGATGTGTCATTGTTAACGCCGCCTTGATATGCGCAGGCATGTCATCCAGTCCTTCTGCACTATGGCGGTAAGACCCATCTTCAGGCGCGAGCCGCGCAAAAAACGATTGCAAATCATGAAGCACATCTGGATCGGCATTTTCTTGGATGATCAATGAGGCCGAGGTATGCTGCAAAAAGAGTGTGAGGAGGCCAGTTGTGATGTTTTGTGCAGCAGCCCACTTTTCGACATCAACGGAAATGTCCGTCAATCCTTGCCCTTTTGTCGGGATCACAAAGGTGTGTGTCGCTTGTTTCATCACAATGCCTCTAGGATAGAGAATCACCCATGATTGTATGAGGAAGGAAAGAGAATGACCATCAAAGCTGTACGCACACCTGATGCTGCTTTTGAGAACTTACCAGGGTATGACTTTGCACCGCATTACGTTGAAAACCTCAAAGGGTATGAGGGACTACGGATGCATTATCTTGATGAAGGGCCCAAAGACGCGGAGCACACCTTCCTTTGCCTGCATGGTCAGCCGACCTGGTGTTATCTCTATCGCAAGATGATCCCCATCTTCGTTGCAGAGGGACATCGCGTGGTCGCTCCCGACTATTTTGGCTTTGGCCGGTCCGATAAGCCTGTTGACGACGAGACCTATACCATCGCCTTCCATCGCAATGCGCTATTGCGCTTTATCGACCATCTTGACCTGCATGACGTAACCCTGGTCTGTCAGGATTGGGGCGGATTGCTCGGTCTCACGCTTCCGGTTGACAAACCCGATCTCATCGCCCGCCTCCTGGTGATGAACACAGCAATCTCGACTGGCGCTCCTCCTGGTGAAGGGTTCCTTGCATGGAAAGCCTATGCGGCTGCTAATCCCAACTTTGACATTGCCAAATTAATGAAACGCTCAGCGCCTGAACTGAGCGATGACGAAGCTGCGGCGTATGCGGCTCCCTTCCCTGGCAGCAGTTTTCGCGCAGGCACGCGCCGGTTCCCGGAGATGGTCCCGATCAGTCCAGACATGGAGGGCGCAGACCTTGGCAAACAGGCTGCAAAATGGTGGCGCGAAGAATGGCAGGGCCAAAGCTTCATGGCGATCGGCATGCAGGACCCAGTGCTTGGCCCCGACATCATGCGGTCACTCAACAAACTGATCAAAAACTGCCCCGCGCCCCTCGAAATCGCAGACGCCGGGCACTTTGTGCAAGAACAAGGTGAGGGAATTGCAAAAGCCGCACTTTCAGCATGGTCTTGAGTCCAAGCTCAGGGTGACAAATACCTTTTAGCCGCCCTTAACCATGACCTCCTATAATTATTGAATTCCCGAAAAAAGTGTCGGTATAGTGGGCTTTATAGCGGGGATGAGCACTGTTCGGACAGGGCTTGAAAGTGGCTCAGAGCGCGCGCGTATTATCGTTGCCTTTCATCTCGAAATGTATACTCTCACGCGCCGGACAAAAGGCTGGATTCCCTTGGGTTTTTGGCCTGCAAAAATCAGGTGAAAGAGTTCACGTGGAAGAAACAAACACCAAAGATCCGGAATACTATTTACGTGTTGTCGATTGCCAATGGGGATGCCCGGCACACACAGACGTTCCGGAATATATTCGACTGATTGCACAAGGGCGCTTCACCGACGCTTATATGGTCAATCGCCATTCGAATGTGTTTCCAGGGGTTTTGGGACGTGTATGTGACCGCCCTTGCGAACCGGCGTGCCGCCGCGGCCGTGTCGAGGAAGAGCCTGTCGCCATCTGCCGGCTCAAACGCGTGGCTGCTGATTTACGCGATGATGTCAAAGACCGCCTGCCCGACATTCCCAAAGTCAAAAACGGCAAAAAGATCGCTTGCGTCGGCGCGGGAACTGCATCCCTGACCGTAGCGAACGACCTGATGCCGCTTGGTTACGAGGTCACAATTTTTGAAGCGCATGATACGGCTGGCGGATTGATGCGCACGAACATTCCCTCTTTCCGTTTGCCTGCCAACGTTCTCGATGAGGAAATCGACATGATTGTCGATATGGGTGTGGACCTACGTCTGAATAGCCCAATTCAGAGCATGAAAGCCTTGCTAGCTGAAGGCTATGATGCGGTTTTTGTCGGCAGCGGTGCCCCCAAAGGGAAAAATCTGGAAATTCCTGGACGCTATGACGCCGAAGATCAAATCCACATCGGCATTGACTGGCTTGAGGGTGTCGCCTTTGATCACATCAAAGAGATTGGCGAAAATGTCATCATCATCGGCGGTGGGAACACGGCCATGGATTGCTGCCGCACATCCTTGCGCCTCGGTGGAAAAAACGTTGTCGTTGCCGCACGTAAACCACGGGAATATCTCAAAGCATCCGATTGGGAACTCGATGACGCGATGGAAGAGTTAGTCGAATTCAAGCTCTGCCATTCACCAAAAGAATTTGTCCTGGAAGATGGCAAACTGAAAGGCATGACCTTTGAGAAGCTTGAATATTATCACGACGAAAATGGCCGCCTCAAAAACAACTATATCGAAGATGTGTTTGTGCCTGCGGATGCCGTGATCTTAGCTGTCGGGCAAGAGAACGCTTTCCCTTGGATTGAGCGTGACATTGGTCTTGAGTTCAACGAATGGGAAGAGCCGATTCTCAACGAAGAAACCTTTGAATCTTCTCTTGAAGGTGTGTTTTTCGGAGGTGATGCTGCCCTTGGGCCTAAAAACATTATTTGGGCAGTCGAGCAAGGACACCAAGCCGCCATTTCCATCCATCAACATTGCCAAGGACGGGATAAAACGAACCGTCCGCCAAAACGCATGAATCTCATCAGTCAGAAGATGAGCTTACACGAATGGTCCTACCACAATGATTATAATCCAAGCGCACGCCGCCAGATGAATCATGTGGAACTCACCGAACGCTTTAAAGAACTCGATATCGAGGTGGAACTGGGTTTTGACCCAGAGCAAACCGCACTTGAAGTTCAACGGTGCTTGAACTGCGACGTGCAAACTGTCTTTACGACGAATTTGTGCATCGAATGCGATGCCTGTATCGACATCTGCCCTGTCGATTGCTTGACGATTACAGAAAACGGTCCAGAAGAAGATCTCCGCCAACGCCTGAAAGCACCAGCGGATAACACAGATGAACCACTTTACGTCTCAAGCGCACTCAAACATACCGGCCGCGTCATGGTGAAAGACGAAGATATTTGTGTTCACTGTGGCCTGTGCGCCGAACGTTGCCCAACTGCCGCATGGGATATGCAGAAGTCCTGTTTATCCGATCCGCAGGCTGTTGATGAGGAGTTACTATGGCAAGCCAGCCAACCGAAAAGCGCGTAAACAACTTCACTGTGAAAATCGCTACCGCCAATGGAACTGGCTCCGCCAGCGCCAATGGCTTGATTATGAAATCACTGTTTCGCATGGGCATTCCTGTGTCGGGGAAAAACTACTTCCCATCCAACATTCAAGGCATGCCAACATGGTACGAAATCCGTGCGAGCCGTGATGGCTATATCGCCCGGGCGGAAGACGTGGACATGGTCATCGCCATGAACGCAGAAACCTATGTGCGCGACGTCCAAGAAGTGCGTTCCGGTGGGTTTTTGCTTTACGATTCTTCCTGGCCGCGTGCGAATGTTTTGACCCGCGATGACATCACGGTGCTTGGCGTCCCGCTTGCGCAAATGTGCAATGAAGCCTTCCAAGGCGCGCGCAACCGTATTTTGATGAAAAATATCGCTTATGCGGGCGCTCTCGCAGCGTTAATCAATCTCGATATGGACATCATTCGCACCTTGCTTGGTGAAACCTTCCGTACAAAAACGCATCTCATCGACTCCAACATGAAGGCCATTGAACTTGGCTACAATTATGCGATTGAGAATTTCGATTGCCCCTTGCCATTCACAGCGGAAAAAATGGATGCAACAGCCGGGCAGTTGATGATCGATGGCAACACTGCCGCGGGGCTTGGGGCGGTCTATGCGGGCGCCACAGTTGCGCCGTGGTATCCTATCACGCCCTCCACATCCTTGATGGATGCGTTTAAGTCTTTTGCAGAACGCCTGCGCAAAGATCCGGAAACCGGTGAGCGCAAATTCACCATGATCCAAGCAGAAGATGAACTCGCCGCAATCGGTATGGTCATCGGCGCAAACTGGAATGGTGCGCGCGCCTTTACTGCGACATCGGGCCCCGGCATATCTTTGATGAGTGAATTTATCGGCCTTGGTTACTTCACAGAAACTCCCGCCGTTCTCTTCGATGTCCAACGCGTCAGTCCATCGACAGGCATGCCAACCCGCACACAGCAATGCGATATTATGGCGGCGGCTTACGCCTCTCATGGCGACACCAAACATGTGGTGCTCTTCCCTGCCAATCCCGAAGAAAGCTTTTACTTTGCGGTCAAGGCGTTCGATCTGGCTGAGCGTTTGCAGACACCTGTTTTCGTCTTGCTTGATCTTGACATCGGCATGAATGATTGGATGTGCCCGATGCTGGAATGGGATGACAGTTACACGCCGGACCGGGGCAAAGTTATGAGTGCAGAGGATCTCGAAACCACCGAGTTTTATCGCTACCTCGATGTGGATGGCGACGCGATTCCCTATCGCACCCTCCCTGGCACACACCCTGAGAAAGGCGCGTTCTTTACACGCGGGTCAGGCCATAACAAATATGGCCAGTACACAGAAATTTCTGAAGAGTATGTCGAAGTGCTGGATCGCTTGCGGCGCAAAACAGATACGGCGGCAACACTCGTCCCCAAAGCCGCGATTGATGAGCCATTCGATACGGATATGGCCATTATTTCCGTCGGGTCCTGTGATGGCGCAGTACGTGAAGCCCGCGATCACCTCAGCGCACAAGGTATTCACTTGAATTATATGCGCGTTAAAGCCTTCCCCTTTGGGCAAGAGGTGGACGACTTTATGGATCGCTATGAGCGCATCTTTGTTGTTGAACAAAATCGCGATGCACAGTTGAAATCACTCCTCATTCTGGAAACACGGGTTGAAAAAGCCAAGCTCGAATCGATCTTGCATTATGATGGTATGCCCATGAGCGCAAAACCCATTACAGTCGCGATTGAAAAAGCGGTCGCCAAAGGAGAAGCGGCATGAGTTATATCGCTAAGCCAAAAGTCGCCCATCCCAAGCTGCCGCGCAATGACCTCGGCCTCACCCGCCGTGATTATGAAGGTGGCATGTCCACACTCTGCGCGGGCTGCGGCCATGACGCTTGCACAGCAGCCATTACGCAAGCCGCTTTCGAGCTGAGCATTCCACCGCATCGCTTTGCTAAAATGAGTGGCATTGGCTGTTCATCGAAAACTACTGCGTACTTTATGGGCAACAGCCATGGCTTTAACTCCGTCCATGGCCGCATGCCATCGGTCGCCACAGGGGCAAATGCCGCAAACCAAGACCTCCATTATATAGGTGTTTCTGGCGACGGTGATTCTCTTTCTATCGGCATGGGACAATTCGCGCATGCGATCCGCCGCAATCTCAACATGACTTATATTATTGAGAATAATGGCGTCTATGGCCTGACAAAGGGGCAATTCTCAGCCTCAGCCGATGTCGGCACCAAAGCCAAAAAAGGCGAGATGAACGAGCAGCCGCCAATCGATCCAGTATCCACGGCGATCACGCTCGGCGCGACCTTTGTCGCGCGCAGTTTTTCCGGCGACAAAGACCAGCTTGTCCCGCTGATCAAAGCGGCGCTCTCGCATAAAGGCTTTGCGTTGGTCGATGTGCTCTCACCTTGCGTGACCTTTAACGATCACGAAGACAGCACGAAGAGCTATGCTTATACGCGCCAATTCTATCATCCTGCGATTCATACGGATTTTGTCCCGCCAGCCCAAAGCATCGAAGCCACTTACAATGAAAGCGGCACCGCGAATATTGAGCTGCATGATGGCAGTCAAATTTTGCTCCGCAAAGTGCAAGACGATTACGATCCCACGAATAAGGCAAATATTCTCAATCATATTCAATCCAAACAGCAAGACGGGGAATTTTTGACGGGGCTTCTTTATATTGATGAAGGCCAAAAAGACTTTCACGCGCTCAATAAAACCGTCAGCACACCGTTAAATGCCGTTCCTTATCAAGAGCTTTGCCCAGGCTCCGATGCGCTTGAAAGCGTGCTTGCGCGCTATAAATAACCTTTATGCCGGATTCTCAAGCGACTCGTTTATCTGTTTTGATCGGCGCCGCCATCATTGTGTTCGGGCTTGCATCTTATTTTATGAACGGTAACAAGGACGTTGTGGGGGCAAACCCTGAGAATGCGGCGTCAGTTGCTCTCGGCGCGTCCCTTTATGCAGAGCATTGCGCCTCATGTCATGGTGACAACCTTGAAGGTGAGCCCAATTGGCGCACACGCAACGCCGATGGCCGTCTGCCTGCCCCGCCCCATGATGAGACAGGTCACACGTGGCATCACCCGGATGAGCAACTCTTCGCCATGACAAAGTTTGGTGTTGGCGCTGCGGCGGGCCAGCCCGATTACCCGACGGACATGCCACTATATGAGGACATCCTCAGTGATGATGAGATTTGGGCGGTGCTCAGTTATATCAAAAGCACATGGTCGGACGACATCCGCGCACGGCAGCCGAAGCTGCAATAATCTTACCCCAACACCAATTTTAACTGTGCAAGCAAAGCCGCGCGATCGGGTGTAAAATCTTCGGCCATCCAATACTCTTCTAACGCCTGTAACACCTCGCCCACTTTGGGACCAGAAGGCACACCAGCCTCCATCACATCTTGACCCGTGATGGGAAAATTCGGACGCTCCCACACCTCAGCAAGTGTGAGCAAACGCTTCCACGCTTCGGCATCGCCCTTATGATGGGCCCATGTAAACACAACCCGATCAATGCCCACTTGTGGGTCCATAGGATAAAGCTGACGTTTCCAAATGCTCTCATCGGCGTCCGGATGAAACGGCTCATAAGGAGACGCGAGGGACCGCAATCGGTTTGTCATTGCATTTGAGAGGCGCAAGCGTTCACTGATTGCGGCAACTGTTTTATCGTTCAAGACAATGAGCGCCGCTAATCGCCGCACCGCGTCTGGCACAAGGGCCATTGTATGTTCGATCATGGTGAGGCGGGTTAGCACATCAAAGGCGCTCACCTCACCAATGATGTGGGAGAGAATATCGCCGCGCTCCATATGCCGTAAAATGGGCATCGCGCCTTTAGCGACAAGCAGTTTAAACAATTCCGCCTGAATACGTTCACCGGAAAGCCGATCCAATCCCGCACGTTCATCAATGCAAGCCGCAAGACCCACCTCATCGCACGGTCCCGCGCCATATTGCGCGTTAAAGCGAAAGAAACGGAGAATGCGGAGGTAATCTTCCCGAATACGGTCATGCGGATTGCCAATGAAGCGCACACGTTGACCTACAGCATCCACAATACCGCCAACAGGATCATAAAGCGTGCCATCGGGATCAGCATAAATGGCGTTCATGGTAAAGTCGCGGCGGTTTGCGTCTTCTTCCCAATCGGTGGTGAAGGCCACGGTTGCATGACGGCCATGGGTTTCCACATCGCTGCGTAAGGTTGTCACCTCGACCGGATGACCATCGGCAACCGCCGTGATGGTTCCATGATCAACGCCGGTCGGCACAGCTTTCAGATCAGCCGCTTCTAACAACGCGATAACTTTGCGCGGCTCATGCACCGTCGCCATGTCGATGTCAGACACGGCAACATCCAGCAAAGCATTGCGCACACAGCCGCCAACAAAACGCACAGCGCCCTCTTCAATGTTAAGCGCGTCAACAACCTTGCGCACATAAGAGGCCTCAAGCCAGTCCTGCCCTTGGATGTGCGTAGGATGATCCATCTATTCGTCTTGTGCCGCATCTTCTGGCGGAATCATCTTCCCTGGAATCAGTTCACCGTCTTTCATTTGTGCTGGTTGATAACGGCTTCCTGGTTCTACGCCCGTTGTCAAAGCAAAATACACAAAGCTCAAAAGAACCAACACAATCCCGCTCGCAATGAGCAGTGTGAGGGGCGCCTCATTCCAGGTCCCTTGGCTTTCTTCTTTTTTTTCGGCAACAAATCGCACATACCCCCAATAGAGAATCAAAGGCAGCACCAACAGCAATGCTTGTAACAAAAGACGCGTCATGATTCATAAAGCCTATCATATAATTCTTTGATCATACCAGCCGTTGCCCCCCATATATAACAATCTTGATACGGCATGGCGTAAAAATAGCGCATCGCCCCGCGCCATTCCCGCCCATGGGTGTGATGGTTGGCGGGATCCATAAGAAAACTTAACGGCACTTCGAAGACATCTGCCACCTCTGCCCGATTCAGGGTGAGGTCAAAAGATGGCGTCACCAAACCGACCACAGGCATAATCGTATAGCCAGTACGTGTTTCATAGGGATCAAGGAAGCCTGCAATGCGAATGAGATCCTCTGCAATGCCAATTTCTTCATAGGTTTCCCGCAAGGCTGTGTGGACAGGATCGTGATCGGCCTGATCCACTCGCCCGCCCGGAAAGCTCACTTGGCCGGCATGATTGGCCATGCCTTCAGCGCGCAAGGTCAACAACATATGCAATTCATCGTCACGTTCCACAAGGGGCACAAGAACAGCAGATTCCTTCAGCGGACCTATCTCACCAGGCGCAGGTTTCATATCAGGATTTAAATCATAGTCACTGCGCCCACGCCGCTGCCACATGGGGTCTGTATGCAGGTATTTTTGCAGACGATTGTGAATGTCGCTCATGCAAGACCTTCATGCAGCTCGGACGCCAAACAGATTGGGAAAAACACGCCGCCGCTCCAAACGCCGAAATGGGTGTCTCCCTCATACTCTTCTTCGACACCCAAATTGACCAGCTCGTAAAAGACCGCACGGTTAATAAGTGCTTCCAATCGATCACGCACAAACACATACGGTGACGGCTCTTTGGTTACGGGGTTAATCACAAAACGCATAGGGGCATCCGGGCCCGCTGTCACCTCGTCATCGACATTGGTGCGGAAGGTAAGCAATTGATCTTTGCCGCCACCTTGCACTTGCACCTCCACAGCCAGAAAAGGCGCGTCTTCCACCTCAATGGCGCATTTCTCAACCGGTGTGACCAGATAAAATTTACCATCTTCATCGTGCCGTAAGATGGTCGAAAAAAGACGCACAAGCGGCTTTCGCCCAATAGGCGAGTTCATATAATGCCATGTCCCGTCACGCTTGATGACCATAGGTAGGTCACCGCAAAAGGGTGGATTCCACAAATGCACTGGCGGAAGCGATCTTTTACCATCACGAGCAGGCCCCCCACCGAGCTTTTGCACCTCGGCAAGGCCTTTCAGCATCTGATCCGGTGATGATGGGGTCGTCATCTAATTTGGGCCTTTCTGGCGTATGATAAGCAGTGATTCGGTCTCAACACGTTGTGAACACAATTAAAAACTAATCTCTTCCCTAACGAAAGACCTCTCTTATGGGCTATAGTTCAGACATGCAAACAATTACAGACACCGATAGCACGGCCATCGTGCAAGATCTTGAGGCAGCAGGCGAAAAGTTAGCCGCTGTGCGCGAGGCCACTGGCACAGCCATTTTCGGACAACAAGAAGTCGTCGATCAAACCCTGATCACACTCCTCGCTGGCGGGCATGGGCTCTTGATTGGCGTTCCTGGCTTGGCCAAAACCAAGTTGGTTGAAACCCTTTCGACAGTTTTAGGGATGAATTCAAAGAGGGTCCAATTCACACCAGACCTGATGCCCACCGATATTGTCGGCGCTGAAGTGCTTGAAGAATCGCAAAGCGGCAAACGCAGTTTCCGCTTCATCCAAGGGCCTGTCTTTTGTCAGCTCTTGATGGCTGATGAGATTAACCGCGCCAGCCCGCGCACACAATCCGCTCTCTTGCAAGCCATGCAGGAAAAACATGTAACGGTTGCGGGCGAACGTCATGAGCTGCCCGCGCCGTTTCACGTTCTGGCGACGCAAAACCCACTCGAACAAGAAGGCACCTACCCTCTACCGGAAGCGCAATTGGATCGCTTTTTGATGCAAATTGATGTCGGATATCCCGACCTTGAAGCGGAACGCCGCATGCTCCTCAGCACCACCGGCGCCGAGGAAGCGGCCGTGTCTAATGTGCTCACTCCCGATGAGCTCATGCATGCGCAGCGGCTTGTCCGCCGCATTCCGGTGGGCGATAAAGTTGTTGACGCTATTCTTCATTTGGTACGCAACGCCCGTCCTGAAGAAAGCACGGATGAGCATGTCACAAAACATGTCGCCTGGGGACCAGGACCACGCGCCAGCCAAGCCCTGATGTTAGCTGTGCGCGCCCGCACCCTTCTGCAAGGGCGTCTCTCGCCATCTTTGGATGATATTGTTGCGCTGGCCCATCCCGTTCTCCGTCACCGCATGGCGCTCAGCTTCGCCGCACGGGCAGAAGGCGCAAGCCTGCATGGTGTCATTGATCGATTGGTGGCAGAGCTCGGCTAAATGCGATGGCAACGATACGCGACACCAACAAAGCCTCCCTGGCCTTACGCGATGAAGCCGATGTTTTAGCATCGGCTTTGCCGCCATTAATGGTCGAAGCAGAGCGAGTCGCAAACACCGTTGCACAAGGGGTACATGGCCGTCGCAAAATTGGGATTGGTGAAACTTTTTGGGAATATCGTCACCATCGACCACAAGACCCCCTCACAGCCATTGACTGGCGGCAATCGGCCAAAACCGATCATCTCTATGTTCGGGAAAACGAATGGGAAGCCGCTGAAAGTGTCTGGCTTTGGCGCGATGGGTCGCCATCGATGGATTATCAATCGGATCTTGCGCCTTGCACAAAAAAACATCGCGCATCCGTTCTTATCCTGGCAATAGGCTCTCTGCTCGTTGGCGGCGGTGAACGCATTGCCCGTTTAGGCGGCACCGAGCCGCCGCGCGCCGGTCGCCCGGCTCTGAGACGCATTGCATTACGCCTTACTGAAGAGAACAACGCGACAGAAAGCATCCCACCGTCTCTTCCCTTACCACGTTTCGCACAAATGGTTTGGATGAGTGATTTCCTCACCCCCATAACAGAGATTGAAGAACTGGTTTACGGATATGCAGCACAAGGAGTCAAAGGACATTTACTACAAGTGCTCGATCCCGCCGAAGAGGAACTCCCTTTCTCAGGCCGGACGCGTTTCGAAAGCATGGAAGGGGAGCAGGATCTCACCTTTGGCAAAGCCGAAGGGATACGCGCAGAGTATCAAAAAAATTTAAGCGAACATCGCAATGCATTGCATACGGTCACACAACGCTTGGGATGGACTTTTACATGTCACCGCACGGACCATGCACCGCAAACAGCTTTGCTGGCGCTTTATATGGCGCTCGCTGGAGAAACAATGGCCGATGTCAGCCATACTGAATATGTGAGTTAAGACGCGATATGCTCAGTCTTGGAGCTTTAAGTTTTATGACGCCCTGGGTGCTGGGGACACTCATCGCCCTTCCAGCAATCTGGTGGTTGCTGCGTGTCACACCGCCCTTACCGCAGCGGATAAAATTTCCTGCGCTGACATTCTTACTCAACATCACACAAGAGGACCAGACATCCACCCATACCCCATGGTGGCTGTTGCTGTTACGCCTCGTCATTGCGACACTGATTATATTGGCGCTCGCCGATCCGGTTCTCAATCCCACTGCTTCCGATCAAGACAGCGATGTGACCGTTCTTGTTGTTGACGATAGCTGGAGCGCGGCTCCGACATGGACCAAACGTCAGGCTGTGATGCAAGCATCCATTGACCAAGCAGAGAGAGACGAGCGCCCGCTCATGGTCATCACGACAGCATCCTCTTTCACGATGGAAGACATTCAAACGCAAATAAGCTTGCTCACCGCGCAAGACGCGCGCGGTATCACGAAAGCACTGCAACCGAAAGCATGGCTCCCGAACCGCAAAGCGGCGATAGACAAACTCGCAGCCGCACGCGCCATCCTAGAGCAAGAAAATCTCCGTGCCGATGTTACCTGGATGTCTGACGCCCTTGATCACGGTCATGTTGATGTTTTTATGGAGGCTCTTGATAATTTAGGGGATGTCAACGTCCTTTATGACCCTCCTAATGACAGAGCTTGGGCGTTGATTCCACCGCAAGCGACAACGGAAGGATTTAATATCTTTGTGCACCGGTCACCCAATCGGCAAGCACAAGAGGGGCAAATACATGTCCTTGGCGATAAAAACCGCATTCTTGCCGCCACGAACTTCCTTTTTGAGCCCAATGCACAAGATGCCGAAGTCAATATTGATCTTCCGCTTGAGTTGCGCAACCAAGCGCAGCGCATTGAAGTGATCGGGCAAAATTCAACCGGCGGGGTGACACTGCTTGACGAACGCTGGCGGCGGCGTCTCGTGGGTTTAGCAACTGGCGGCAATGTTGAGGCATCGCAACCCCTTCTCTCAGAGCTCTATTATCTTGAACGCGCACTCGATCCTTATACGGAGATTCGCAAAGGGGCGATTTCCGATCTCATAAAACAAGGGATTTCAGTTCTGATCATCGCCGACCGCGGCCAGATCATCGGCGAAGAAGGCGCTCTTGTCGAAGATTGGGTTTCAAATGGCGGCTTACTCTTAAGATTTGCGGGGCCGCGTATGGCCTCACAAACAGACGCTCTCACGCCTGTCCAATTACGCCAAGGAGGGCGCGCACTTGGTGGCGCTTTATCGTGGGCGGAACCGCAACAATTAGGGCCCTTTCCTGAGGGCAGCCCTTTCTTCGGCCTGACTGTCCCGGATGACCTCACCATCACACGTCAAGTGTTAGCACAACCGAGCATTGATTTACCGGAGCGCACCTGGGCGCGCCTTGTGGATGGCACGCCGCTTGTGACGGCCGCAGCCAAAGAAAAAGGCTGGCTTGTTCTCTTCCACGTCACGGCAAGCCCGAATTGGTCGAACCTGCCACTTACGGGCCTTTATGTGGATATGCTGCGCCGAGTCACGAATTTGGCTTCGGGACAACGTCTTCAAGGGGCGGCAACACCGGAAGAAGCGGCTCAATCATCTGTCGCGACGAGACTGCGCCCCTTGCGGGAGCTGGATGGCTTTGGCGCGCTGCGCGAACCTGGACCAACAGTCAAACCGATTCCAACAGACCAGCTTTCAACTTTAATGTCTGGACCTGAGTTTCCGCCGGGAATTTATGGGTCCGAACAAACAACTTATGCCTTAAATGCTGTCGGTCCGGACATTGACTTTCAAACGATTAAAAACATTCCGAGCCGTTTTACCTCTGCGCCATTCACAGACGTTGAAACGCAATCTCTCAAAGCGCGCTTCCTCGTCCTGAGTTTCATCCTCATACTAGCGGACAGCCTTATTGCGCTTTATCTGTCAGGCCGTCTTCGTTTAATCCCTTTAAAACGCGCGCAGGTTAAACGGGCTGCTTCCATTGTCACGGTTATGGCATTGATGACAGGCCTATGGGGCACGTCTGCAATTGCGCAAGACGATGTTGATGCCTTTGCATTGCAGGCAACGCTTGAAACTCCGCTTGCCTATGTGATGACAGGCAATCGCGAGGTTGATGAGATGAGTGAGGCGGGCTTGTGGGGGCTAAGCCGGGCACTGTTTGAACGGACGGCGATGGAACCCGCAGATCCCCTTGGGATTGACATCGAACGTGACGAACTTGCGTTCTTCCCACTGATATATTGGCCTGTCACGAAAGATCAGGCGGGGTTATCCCCAACAGCTCTTGCGAAGATCGATACCTATATGAAAAACGGCGGCACGATCCTCTTCGACACACGGGATCATCAAACCGCTATCCCCGGAGTGTCGAATTTAAGCGGGAACGCCACGTTGAAACGGTTGCTGTCGTCACTCGATATTCCCCCCCTTGAACCTGTACCCGCAGAACATGTGCTGACGAAAGCCTTTTACCTTTTACAGGACTTCCCAGGACGCTGGTCCGGTGGGCGCGTTTGGGTCGAAGCACGCGACACAGTTGATGAACCAACCGCACGCTCCAGCAATGACGGCGTGTCCGCCATCATTATCGGGAGCAATGATTACGCCGCCGCTTGGGCAGAAGATGGGCAGGGACGCCCCATGGCCGCCGTTGTCCCAGGCGGTCAACGGCAACGGGAAATGGCCTTACGTTTCGGCGTCAATGTAGTGATGTACACCCTGACAGGGAATTACAAAGCGGATCAAGTTCATGTTCCAGCGTTACTTGAAAGGCTGGGTCAGTGATGGCGTGGGATATTATTTTCACACCGCTTATTTCTGTCACCCTTCTCTGGGGGATGGCCGCGCTTGCAAGTATGCTGATTATGTTCAGTTTATGGCGCAAATTGCCAGGCGCCGTGTTCCGCGCCTGCGCCGTGTTCGTTCTACTGTTGATCCTCGCAAATCCCACAATTTTACAAGAAGACCGCGACCCCATTAAAGACGTGGTTGCTTTAGTGATCGACCAAACGGCAAGCCAAGATATTGGCGAGCGCAAAGCGGTCACGGATGAAAGTGTGGAGCAGCTTAAACAAACACTCAGCGCCATGCCGGATCTCGAAATGCGCGATATGATTGTGCGGTCACAGCCTTCAAGCACACGCGACCTTGGCACCACACTTTTTGAAACGTTGAACACGGGTTTAAGCGACATCCCAACCGAACGCATTGCAGGGGCGATCTTCGTGACTGACGGTCAAGTCCATGATGTCCCCCTCTCAAAAGACGCCCTGGGTTTCGATGCGCCTGTGCATGTTCTTTTAAGCGGCGAACGCAATGAGAAAGACCGCAAGCTAACCATTGAGCGCGCCCCACGTTTTGGCATTGTTGGCGAAAATGTTGCCTTGCGTTTACGTGTTGATGATTTTGGAGCAGAGGGTGAATCCGTGCTGCGCCGGGCGGCGCGTCTCATTGTCCGCATAGATGGTGACATTGCCACCGAACGCCGCGTCCTTCCGGGCATGTCCACCAATCTCGAGATTGAAATCAGTCATGGCGGGCAAAACGTAATCGAAATTGAAGTGGACCCCATCGCAAATGAGCTAACGCGGCAAAATAATCGTGCTGTGGTTCTGGTGAACGGCATTCGCGATCACCTGCGCGTTTTGTTGGTGTCAGGAGAGCCGCACGCCGGAGAACGCACCTGGCGCAATCTTTTGAAAGCCGATCCAAGCGTTGACTTGGTGCATTTCACAATCTTACGGCCGCCCGAAAAACAAGACGGCACGCCGATCGGTGAATTATCATTAATTGAATTTCCGACACGTGAATTGTTTTCAACAAAGTTAAATGAATTCGATTTGATCATTTTTGATCGGTATCGCCGGCGCGGGGTTTTACCTCCAAAATATCTCGAAAATGTCGCCCGGTTCGTTGAGAATGGCGGCGCACTGCTTACCGCAGCGGGGCCTGCTTTCGCCACACCCTTCAGCCTTTACCGCTCACAGCTTGCCTTTGTCTTGCCTGCCCGTCCTACCGGGGATGTGGTGGCCAAAGGCTACCGGCCACGTGTAACCGAGACTGGATTTCGTCATCCGATCACCACAGATTTACCGGGCGCAAATGCTCTTCCACCACCGGATGCGGACGCGACAGATCTTTCCGACCCAAGCTGGGGACGGTGGTTCCGCTTGATCGACAGCAAAACCGTGAGCGGTCAAACCGTCATGGCGGGCCCAAACGAGGAACCCCTCTTGATTCTTGATCGGGTCGGTAATGGGCGTGTCGCGCAATTAATGTCCGATCACGCGTGGTTATGGGCGCGCGGCTATGAAGGCGGCGGCCCACAGGCGGAACTTTTGCGCCGTCTTGCTCACTGGTTGATGAAAGAACCAGATCTTGAGGAAGAAGATTTACGCGCTGTTGCGGAAGGAGATAAGATCCTGATCACACGTCACACCATGGCCGATAATGCAGGCAGCATCACCGTTACGTCCCCTTCTGGAAAAACACAGACTTTAATGCCCGAACAAACGGGTGCAGGTGAATGGACTGCGCAAGCAAAGGCCGACGAGCTTGGTCTTTACCGGATCAATGACATTGCCTTGGCAACAGTGGCAGGAGTGGGTCCTCTCAATCCAAAAGAATTCTCAGATGTGCGCACCAGTGATGAATCGCTGAAAGAGATTATCTCAGAGACAGGCGGCGGTGTGTTTTGGCTCAATGAGACACGCAGTATAACCGGCAACATTGCAGCGCCGTCTATTCGTCACCTGACAGCGGGCCGCACGATGGCGGGACGCAATTGGATCGGTCTCAAAGAAAACAATCAATATGTTGTTCAATCGCTGAATCAAACAACCATCTTTACTGCGGCGATAGCGCTTATCCTGCTGCTTGGGGGTTTGCTGCTCGGGTGGTATCGCGAGGGACGCTAACGTCGCCCTTTAAGCGCGCGAAATCTTTTCCTTGAAGAGACAAAAGTAAAATGCGATCCGCATCCACCGGCCCGGGCAGATGAATGCTGCCCTGCGCCGCTTTGGCAAAACCCACCCGCGCATAATAAGGCTCATCCCCCACCAGCAACACATAAGCATGGCCAAGCGCTTTGGCTTTCGCGAGTGTGTGCTGCATCAGCGCAATGCCAATCCCCTGCCCACGGCATGTGGGATCAACCGCGAGTGGTCCAAGCAATAACGCATCCGTATCGCCAATTGTTATTGGCCAATAGCGCACGGACGCCCGCATCACACCATCCACATAGGCGGCAACACAGAGATCCGCAATCGACGCATTTCCTTCACGCAGACGCTCTGCTGTTTTTGCAAAACGCCCTGGCCCAAACGCCGTGTCTAACAGGGCATTAATCTGCGGCGCATGGGCCGCCGTTTCCGTTTGAAAGTCAATGTGAGGAGGTGTTGTCATGTTTATCGTCTCAATCGCAAAAGTGCTCAATCGTTTTTGAAGCCCAAGGGGCGGCACTTGCGAAAAAGACGAAACAGTCAGAGCAATTCAGCCACGCGCCAAGGCGGCATCCGCTTCCGGATACCTCTCTCAACGTCGTCGCAATGTGTCTGTTCTGTTCATGGGAGGCTGTCATAGAGAAGAAAACTATCTTTGTCTAGGGCTTAAGAAGCGTTACTCACCCTCGAACTCGCACAGTGCAATGACATTTTTCCCTAGAGATTCCAGGCGTTTGCGACCTCCGAGGTCAGGGAGATCGACAATAAAAGAGCAAGCCACCACCTCACCGCCCGCCCGCTCGATCAGCTTAATCGCCGCTTCCGCCGTGCCGCCTGTGGCAATCAAATCATCCACAAGCAACACGCGCTCGCCTGCATTAATCGCATCGATATGAATCTCGACAGCATCCGTTCCGTATTCAAGATCGTATTCTTGCGTATAGGTTTGATACGGCAGCTTCCCTTTTTTCCGTACCGGAACGAAACTGGTGGAGAGTTGATGCGCAACAGCGCCGCCGAGAATAAACCCGCGCGCTTCGATGCCCGCCACTTTATTAATTCTTGTCCCCGCATGCGGCAAGACCAATTCATCGACAGCACGGCGAAAACCACGCGCGTCATTTAAAAGCGTTGTAATATCGCGAAACATGATGCCTGGCTTCGGATAATCGGGAATGGTCCGGATGACTTTTGTGAGATCCATCCTCAAAGCACCCTTCCCGCAACCGCATCGAGTTTCGCTGTGATCGCCGGGTCGCGCGCCTCCGGCGATGTGATAATCGCCACATCCAACGTGGTTTCGATCCCAAGTGGCGATGGTGTGCGGTCGGGACCCAATTTTGGAGCGACACGTTTGACCAACGCGCGCGCTTTATCCGCATTGCTCAAAAGAACTTGGATGACAGCGGCCACTTCTACATTATCGTGATCCGGATGCCAGCAATCATAGTCGGTGACCATCGCCACAGTCGCATAAGGAAGCTCGGCTTCGCGCGCAAGTTTCGCCTCCGGCATATTGGTCATGCCAATGACATCGCATCCCCATGAGCGATAGAGGTTTGATTCGGCAAGAGATGAAAATTGCGGTCCTTCCATGGCCAGATAAGTCCCGCCGCGATGATAAGGGATATTCTCTTCTTGCGCAGCCTTTTCAAGCGCATCCATAAGCTTCGGACAGGTCGGATGCGCCATCGACACATGCGCCACGAAACCGGGACCAAAGAAACTCTTCTGTCGATCGAAGGTGCGGTCGATAAATTGATCCACCAGAACGAAGGTTCCCGGCGTAAGCTCTTCGCGAAAGGAGCCACAGGCCGAGACAGAAATCACATCGGTGACACCTGCGCGCTTAAGGACATCAATATTGGCGCGGTAATTGATCGAACTCGGGCTTTGACGATGCCCGCGCCCATGCCGCGGGAGAAACACCATACGCACGCCATCCAAAATGCCCGTGAGTACGTCATCCGACGCTTCCCCCCAGGGACTTTCGATGCGCTGCCAAGTGGGATCTTGCAATCCATCGATGTCATAGACCCCACTTCCCCCAATAATGCCTAAAACCGTCTCACTCACGCATGTGTTCCTTATCTGGTGTCGCAAAGATCAAAGCATAGCGCGGCACCCGCACGAGCCCAAATAAAAAGGCCGCTTGGGATCAACCAAAGCGGCCTCAAAATCATGTGAAGATGGAAAGACTTAGTCTTTCTCGACGTCCCTCCAGACTTTTTTGTAGGACATGTAGAGAAGGACAGCAAGCACCAGAAGATAAAGCAGGGTTGGGATAGCCAAGCCCTTGCGCTCTTCCAACTTCGGTTCCGCCGTCCACATCAAGAATTGCGTGACATCACTGGCCATTTGATCGACGCCTGCCGGTGTGCCGTCCGCATATTCAACAAGATCTTCGATCAAAGGTTCGGCCATCGCAATTTGCCGATTTTTGAAATAGGCGTTGTAACTCAACCCATCGCCCAAATCGAATTCGGCTGGTGCATCGGTATAGCCTGTCAGCAGCGAATAGATATAATTCGGGCCATTCACACGCGCCTTGGCAATCAAGGACAGGTCTGGTGGAAAGGCCCCGCCATTCCCTGCACGTGCCGCATTCTCATTGGGATAAGGCGCAGGGAAATAATCCGATGGCTTCCCGGCGCGTTCAAACATATCGCCGAACTCATCGGGCCCATCTTCTACGGTGTATTCCGCAGCAAGCGCTTTAACCGCGTCTTCGGTAAACCCAGGACCCCCATCATCCGCTAAATTGCGAAAGGCAATGTAATCCAGTGAATGACACGCTGCGCACACCTCGCGGTAGACTTGAAAACCCCGCTGCAGCGCTGCCCGGTCAAATGATCCGAACGGTCCTTCAAAAGACCACGCAACTGTGCGCGGCGGCAAGGCCGCATTTTCACCGCTACCAGCGGCTTGCGCCGTAACGGCCAGGCTGGATGCAACAGCTAAAGCGCCGAAGAAGGTCGTCAGACGTTTTGTCATCTTACTTACTTTCATCGTCTTCCCTCCCTTACGCGTTCTGCAACACAGGTTTGCTGATACTATCCGGCACATTCACCGGTGTCTCGAGCACGCCAAGGAGAGGAATAATCACCCAGAAAAAGGCCATGTAATACACCGACCCGAGCTGTGCGATATACATTTGCAAGGACCCATCTTCCGCAGGTTGCGACCCAGCCCAACCGAGCGCGATACACACCACAACGAACAAGAAGAAGAAGAGTTTGAACCAAGGACGGTAGCGCCCCGACCGGACCCGTGATGTGTCGAGCCAAGGCAAGACCAACAAGGTCAAGATTGCGCCAAACATCAAAATCACACCGCCAAGCTTGGCCGGTATAAACAAGATGTCGAAGGTCACCGCCCGCAACATGGCGTAGAACGGCAGGAAGTACCATTCCGGCACAATGTGCTCAGGTGTAACAAGGAAGTTCGCCGGAATGTAGTTATCCGGGTGACCGAGCATATTCGGCGCATAGAAAACAAACATTGCGAAGAAGATCACAAACAGGATCAGCGCAAACGCGTCTTTCACCGTGTAATACGGGTGGAACGGCAGCGTATCTTGCGGCCCTTTCACATCGACGCCTTTCGGATTGTTATTGCCAGGCACATGCAAAGCCCAGATATGCAAAATCACGACACCAAAAAGCAGGAACGGGATGAGATAGTGCAAGCTGAAGAAGCGGTTCAAGGTTTGGTTATCAATCGCAAACCCGCCCCACAGCCAAGACACAATTGCATCGCCGACAAGCGGAATAGAGCCAAAAAGACTGGTGATCACCGTTGCGCCCCAGAAGCTCATTTGTCCCCAAGGCAGAACGTAGCCCAAGAAGGCTGTCGCCATCATCAACACGTAAATCAGAACACCCAAAATCCATAACACTTCGCGGGGATTTTTGTACGACCCATAAAACAAGCCGCGGAACATATGAATGTAAACCGCGATAAAGAACATGGAGGCGCCATTCGCGTGAATATAGCGGATAAGCCAGCCGTAATTCACGTCGCGCATAATGTGCTCGACACTGGCAAATGCGAAATCCACATGCGGTGTGTAATGCATGGCCAAGACCACGCCTGAAATGATCTGGACGATCAGGCAGAACGTCAGGATGCCGCCAAAGGTCCACCAATAGTTCAGATTTTTCGGGGTTGGAAAATCGACAAAGGAGTCATGCGCTAAACGCAAGATAGGCAAGCGCGTATCGAGCCACTTTTCAAAAGCGCTGGACGGTTTGTAGGTTGATTCATGTGCCATAGTGATGCGCCCCCTTACCCGATCAACACTTTGGTGTCGTCAATAAATTCATAAGGCGGCACGGCCAGATGATCCGGCGCCGGTCCTTTACGAATGCGGCCAGAGCCATCGTAATGAGACCCATGGCATGGGCAGAACCAGCCATTATATTCGCCGCCTTCAGCATTGTCGGCGTCATCAAGTGGGATACAGCCAAGATGTGTGCACACACCCACAACGATCAGCCATTCCGGCTTTTGAACACGATCTGAATCGGGTTCAAATTTATTTGCTTTTGACCCCATGGCTTCTTCGTCAACCGCTTCTGCTTCTGCGATTT
>JANQLI010000063.1 GCA_028280675.1 Alphaproteobacteria bacterium | reverse complement strand
ACCATGCAGGCCGCTTCCCGCTTTGGCTCGCGCCAACGCAAGTGGTGGTCGCCAATATTACATCCGATGCTGCGGCCTACGCTGAAGAGGTTGAGCAGATTTTGAAAGCAGCCGGTGTGCGTGTCGATGCTGATCTCCGCAATGAAAAGATCAATTACAAGGTCCGCGAACACAGCGTCGCGAAGGTGCCATTAATTTTTGTTGTCGGAAAGCGTGAAGCGGAAGAGCAAACGGTGTCTATTCGTCGCCTTGGGAGCAAGGAACAAAGCACACTATCACTCAAGGACGCGTTGCAAATGGTCCTGACGGACTCAACGCCACCAGATCAGGTTGCATGACGGAACAGGTTGATCAGATAAGTTTCCCACAGTCACGATGGGAAAAATTGCGCCAAACACCGCGGCCTGTCTTGGTGCTGAGTGCTTTATATCTGTTCCTGCCTGTTGTGATGTATTTCAATCCGACAGGATTGGTGCTGTGGGTGTTTTGCGGTGCCCTTGCTTTACCCCATTGGCGTGAGTGGCAGAAACACTTTCGTTTTGAGCAGATTGGATGGCCAGCTCGCGCAGCCATCCTCTTAATTGCTTGGGCAGTGATTTCGCTTACGTGGTCCCCTGTGGACGCTTCCGAAAAAATATACTGGATTATCGCCTATGTGATTTTCGGATCAGCTTTTGTGTTCTCTATACAGTCGTTGCCCGACGACCAACGCCTTTCTGTCCGGCGTATGACGTTAATCTGTGTCGTGCTGTCTTCATTTCTCTTATTCTCTGAAGCGATGACCGAATTGGCATTGAGTGACTTCTTTGCTGGTGGCACCGCAGAGGAGCGAGAGTTAAGGGCGGCGCGCAGTGTGGCGGCCTTTGTCGCGCTCTCCTGGCCTTTGTTAGGCGTTATGGCCATTGGACGGAGTGACTTGGATGCAATCCCCGGTACAATCGCGGCTGGCATAACTTTATGTGCCCTCGGGGTCGCAGCGTTTCAGTTACAAGGATTTGCGAGCCTTCTTGCGCTGACCTTTGGCGGATTTGCCATGTTGCTTGTCTACTGGCGGGCCAAATTAGGCCTTTCGATCATCGCAATCTTCGTTTTCAGTTATGTGATTTTTGCTCCGACGATCCATATGCTCCCGATTGCGAATGCTCTGGGGAACCTTCCTTTCAGCATTCCTCCAGAGTGGGAAATTCAGGCTCATATCTGGGAAGCAACAGCAGAGCGGGTTTTTCAAAATCCCATATTCGGTATGGGCTTTGATGCCTCCCGTGCCCTGGGAGATGTGGAATTGATTATTCGAACAGAGCGGTTGGAAGCCATATCGCTCAATCCGCAGAACCTGTTTTTACAGATCTGGCTCGAACTTGGTCTGGTCGGGATCTGTTTTATCAGTGTTCTGATTGGGTCCATTTTTATCCACATTTGGTTTTGTCAGACGAAACCCCTGCATGCGGCCCTTCTCGCCGCAGCTTTCGTCAGCTATTTGACTGAGGCAGCTCTCAATTTTGAGGCTTGGGAGACATGGTGGGTGATCACGGCCTGGGTTGTGGCCGGAACGACGTTTTTTGCCCCACGCAATGTGTGACGTTTGTGCACGGCAGTGCGTTAACCCCTTAAAAGCTATAAATTATATTTCTTATCGTTATCAGCTAAGGTATGCTTGTCACATAATTTAGTAAATTTAGGGGATGTAGAGGTAAGTATTCGAATAAACGCACAAATCTGATACCGTTAAAAGGCTATTTCTGCTGTTGAGGCCTTGGTAAGGTTCGTCGTTTAGTGTTTTAACTGGAAAAACGTCTCTTTACCTCAAAATGCGTCCGTTTTGAGTTTCGCGTGGTGATTGATGTCCCAATCTGGTGACAATTCCCTGGTGCAGCCTTTTCTGTCCGATAAGGACGGTGAACGTTCGGTTGTCTGGCTGAATGCACAAAAGGGCCCAGATGGTCTGCCAATTCCAATCATCAGTGTCATCGTGGTGACCTATTACACCGGTCCCAGCCTAGAAAAATGCATAGATTCCGTGTTGAAACAGGATTTTCCTGTGGAATTGATTCTGGTGGATAATGGCAATCCATTAGAAGTGACCGGCGATATGGAAGAATTATCCCGCTCAGAACGGGATATCCATCTCAGGACAGGTCATGGCAACATCGGGTTTGCACGGGGCTGTAACCTTGGGGCAAAAGCTGCATCCGGCCATTATTTGCTGTTCCTTAACCCCGATACTGAGTTGCCTGACGATGCCCTTGAAGTTTTTTTCACGGAAAGTTTGGCGTTAAAGCGTCCCTGGCTCTTGGGACCTCGATTGATCAATGAAGACGGTACGGAACAACGCGGGGCGCGCCGCGAAGTGCTTACGCCCTGGAGCGCTTTTGTTGAGGGCACAAAGCTTTATAAACTCATGCCCAATCACCCCAGTTTTGAGCGCTTCAATCGTGTTGATCGGGAAATGCCCGACAAAACCATTTCCACACCCGTGATCAGCGGCGCGTGTATGTTGTTACCCAAAGATGATTATTGGGCTATTGGGGGTATGGATGAAGGTTATTTCTTGCATGTTGAAGATGTTGATTTTTGTTATCGCTTTCGTTTTCAAGGGGGCATGACCTATTTTATGCCGCAAATACAAGTGGTTCACCACAAGAGCACCAGCGAGGCTAGCTCTATTTTTGTAGAGTGGTGCAAGGCGCGTGGTTTTGTACGTTATTTCTCTAAGAACTTCCGCGATTTTTATCCACGTATCTTCCTTTATATGGTGAATGGGGGCGTGATGGCATTTTATTGCGTGAAGTTTTGTAAGATTGCCTTGGGGAATCTCTTGTCTATCTTTCGCCGCCAATAATCTATCCTATCTGTATCTGACCATTTGTTGGTTGTCGTTGCGACATGCATCACATACAGAGCGCTTGTTGGTTGAGACCTGTGTTTGCTTCTGATTTCATTCTGAAAAGATGTACCGTTTAGGGAGGCGAGATATGCGTTACAAATTATTTGGCCGCAGCGGATTACGTGTTTCCGAACTGTGCCTTGGCACAATGACATTCGGTGAAGAGTCGGGATTAGGGTCACCGCGAGATGAAGCGCGCAAGATCTATGATGCGTTCATTGAAGCTGGCGGCAACTTTCTTGATACCGCGAATATTTATTCGCAGGGGCATAGTGAAGCGATGCTCGGTGACTTCATGGCTGAGGATCGTGAACGGCTCGTTCTGGCGACAAAATATGCCAATAATACGGCAACCGATGATCCGAATGCTGGCGGAAATCATCGCAAAAATATGGTGCAGGCTTTAGAAGCGAGTTTGACGCGTCTTCAGACAGATTATGTGGACATCTATTGGGTTCATATTTGGGATTATACGACGCCAGTTGACGAAGTGATGCGGGCGCTTGATGACTTGGTGCGCGCAGGGAAAGTGCTGCATGTCGCAGTGTCAAACACACCAGCCTGGATTGTGTCTTACGCAAACGCCTTAGCCGAACGGCATGGCTGGACACCATTTAGCGGCCTTCAACTGCATTATAACCTTGTCGAGCGCACCTGCGAGGGAGATTTCATACCTCTCGCGCATATGCAAAATATGGCGATCACGCCGTGGAGTCCTTTGGCTGGTGGTTTGTTGACAGGGAAATTCGATCCGGATGTAGATGACAGCGCGGCGGAAGGGTCGCGCATCGCAAATGCCCGATGGGGCGTTCTGACGGATGAAAAACGCGCTATGGCTCAGAAGGTGTCGCAGATCGCGAAAGAGATTAATGCATCGCCAAGCCAAGTGGCTCTGAACTGGCTGCGCCAAAACAAAAA